>CASBQE010000032.1 GCA_949127665.1 Synechococcales cyanobacterium PMM_0083 | reverse complement strand
GCCCAAATTCGAGCGGTAGAACAGCAAGTGCGATCGGAAGAGCTTCAGGTCGAAGCAACGCTGAAACAGGTGGAGTTAGATATTTCTAATGCCTACTACAATCTTCAAGATTCTGATGAATCGGTGCGAATTCAGCAAGCTGCGGTACGGAATGCAGAAGCCAGTTTGAGGGATAGTGCTGCTCTAGAAAGAGCGGGCATTGGGACTCGGCTCGACTTGCTGCGGGCGCAAGTTCAACTGGCAAACGCTCAGCAATCATTGGTGACATCACTGGGAACTCAACAGATTCGTCGCCGTGAGCTTGCTCAGCTTTTGGCGTTGCCCCCTTACATAAACCTTGCAGCAGCCGATCCTGTTCAAGTTGCTGGGGTGTGGGATATGTCTCTGGAACAATCTATCGTAACGGCGTTTAAGAACCGGGCTGAGTTAGAACAATTCCTCGCTCAAAGATCCGCCGCCGAACAACAGAAAAAGGCAGCATTGGCATCTCTCGGTCCAACCGTTGCTTTCAATTTTCAATACAATATTTTGAATAATTTAAGAGACCAACTGGGTTTTGCTGATGGCTTCAGCACTTCACTTGGGTTCCAATGGAATTTCTTTGATGGCGGGGCAGCACGGGCGCAGGCAAGCCAACAAGATGCCAATATTGCCCAAGCCGAAACCAATTTTGCAAATACTCGCGAACGAATTCAGCTTCAGGTTGAAACTGCTTACACCAACTTGGGGACTAATTTTTTGAATATTGGCACCAACAGGCAGGCGGTGGAGCAGGCAAGAGAAGCGTTGCGGCTAGCGCGGCTGCGTTTTCAAGCAGGCGTAGGCACCCAAACTGAAGTGATCAACACTGAAAATGATTTGACTCGCGCAGAGGGCAATTTGGTGACTGCCGTTTTGAACTATAACCGCGCTTTGGCATCGCTCAATCGCTCTGTGACGAATCTGCCGATTCCGGCGGGGTCAACGACTCCAACTTTGCCAAAAACGGTAACAAATTCTAATTTGCCGATCGGCACTCCCGCTCCTCTGCTCCGATAGCGAGCAAGATCGTTAGTATGATATGGCGAGACGCGATGTATTTGTCTTAGATGTATTTGTCTTAAAACGTGAGGATGGGATATGAATCGACGGACTCAACCTCTAAGGATGGTTTTGCCAAGCTGGTCGCGATTGCTAATCGCATCAAGTCTGAGTTTGGCGGGTGTGTTCAGCATCTTAAGCGGCACCTTGCAGGCGCAAACCTCGGCAGAATCGGGTGGCGCGATCGCCCCGATAGAATCTGCGCCCATTTTGCCACCGCAAATTGCTCCAGCCGCTCCTGTAGAATCAGCACCTTTTGTACCGAATACTGTTCCCCTTGAGTCAGCGGCTCCTGCCAACGAATCCTACATCGACTCAACGGGCTATGGCATCGGCGCAACAGAGCGCACCAGCCCAGTTTTGGCATCTCCCGGAATGCCGCAGATCCGATTGCCTAATGCTGTAGGTTCAGTGCAAGAACCGATCAGTCTTGGCGACAATGGCTTAGGAGTTGGTACGACCGCCTCCCTCAAAGATTTCTATCAGCGTACCTTTCGTCCGCCGGGTCGGTTGGGCAACGGCAATATTCGGCTGGTGTTCCCCTTGTCCATTCCAGTCTCGATTACTTCCGCCTTTGGCTGGCGGATTCATCCTTTATTTGGTTCTTCACGATTTCACTCTGGCACCGACTTGGGCGCACCCATGGGAACGCCTGTGCTAGCTGCCTATGCCGGACAGGTTGCCCTGGCTGACTTCTTGGGTGGGTATGGGTTGGCTGTAGCGCTGAACCATAACAAAGGCACTCAGCAGTCACTCTATGGGCACCTTTCAGAGATTTTTGTCAAACAAGGCGAAGTAGTCAAACAGGGTGAAGTGATCGGGCGCGTTGGCAGTACCGGCAACTCTACGGGACCTCACCTGCACTTTGAGTTTCGCCAGTTGACGACCGAAGGCTGGGTTGCCTTAGATGCAGGCGATCAGTTGGAATATGCTCTAGCCTCATTGGTCAAAGCGCTGGATATTTCCCAGAAGGGAATTGCGGCAGCAAGCGATCTAAAACTGTCCTATCAAGGGTCAGCAGGCGTTTCGGGTGAAATTGATTGGGAAGCGAAGACTAAGAATGCATCGAGTCAGGCAACATCTGCCATTGCTTTACCGCCTGTGCAACTCAGCGATTCTCGTAAGGAATCCTATGGAAAGCTTCGCTAACGTTTCACGAATCGCAAGGAATAAATATTATGGGCGATGCAATTCAGTGGACATCAGAGGCAGAGGCGCGATTGAAGGAAATTCCCTTTTTCGTGCGTCCGGCTGCCCGGAAGAAAATTGAAAAATTTGCCCGTGAGCGGGAAATAGCCGAAATCACGGTTGAGGTTTACGAGCAGGCAAAGCAGAAGTTTGGCGAGAAATAACCGGCGATCGCGTCCATAAATATTGAAAATATTGACAATGGACACTATGGGCAAAACAGCTTGCTTTCCGAAACGGGTGAATTATGCACAGGTTTAAGTAGATAGGCTTTTGGCAATGGTTGATCGTACATTTAGGCGATCGTCGCCAAAGCCTGTGCAACGGTGACTCAACGTCTAACCATGAAAAATCGCTACAGTTGGGGCAGTTGATTTGGGTCGATACTCTGCGATCGCAGTAGCTTCTCTAAACGGTCTGCCCGTTGGCGCTCCTGCTCCTCACCGCTGAGATGGCGATCGCCCCGTTCGTCATACCAAGTCAAAATCTCTTGCGCCAATCCACCTATTATTCCCTGGTAACGCCCAATTCCCAAACCCACCTCTGGCATCCAATAAGGCTCACCAATTTGCAGTTGATAAGCACCATTTTCCAACTTGTAAAGTTCAAACGGTTGATGTCTATCCCGTTGCCAAAATTCTGGGTTGTAAACCAAGTAGTACAGCACATCCAGCTTGGCATATAGCTTAGTCTTCTCGTCATACTCATCTCCAGGACAGTGGGACACCATTTCCAATAGGAAACTCGGCACTACATCCCCTTCTTCCCAAGTGGCATAGCTCCGGCGTGATTTGCCGCTCTTCTTGCGCTCCACGCCCAAACTCAGAAACCCATCCGGCACCACAGGCACTTTTGGGCTAACTCCAGTGGTGTGATAGACCGCCATACCGACTCCGAAGTACCAATCCATCCGCGCTGACCACAGATGGGTCAATAACAGCAGCAGCAGGTTGGGCAGGAGGTTCTGGTCTTCATTATCCACAGGTGTATCGTCCGAGCAGGGCAAGTCGGCAGTGCTGGGTAGGTTTTGTAGGACAAATGGGGACATCACAGGCAAGACTGCTAGAGATATCGATACCTTAAGTATATGACCCACAGCATCCGATGCAACCAACCGCTATCTCCTGCTTAGACCCCAAGGCATGACCGATGCAGCTAGAACATAACCCAGAATTTGAGGTAGAGACAAAGCACTCCTACTCGCATTCAGAAGCAATAGTAAGAGTGTGCCGATCCTATTCTTGCACTGCAAACGCCGGACGATGATGGCTCCAAGGTTGTGCGGCTTCAATTTGGGCAGCAAGAGAAATAAGTGTGGCTTCTTCAGCCGGACGACCCACTAGCTGCACACCCATTGGCAACCCTTCAGGTGTGAACCCGGTAGGAAGAGCAATGGCGGGTTGTCCGCTGGCATTAAAGGGAGCGCAGGGAGCCATCCAGTTAACGATGTTTTCCAAGGTTTTTCCGGGGCGCTCTTTTGCCCACTCCCCCACTCGGATCGCGGGATGCATGTAGGTCGGCAAGACTAGCACGTCTATCGTGTCAAAAAACTCTACGATTTGACGCGCGATCGCCTGCAATTTAGTCACCGCCCTTAAATATTTCCCAGAGGAGCAAAAACGCGCCCGCCAAGCAAACCAGCGGCACATCTTGCCCAAAACTAGATCAGGAATGCCGACTTCATTCAAAACAGCTTGAAAAACCGTGGTAAATGGCTCAATCAGGTCACTAACATCCACAAAGTCTTTGGCTTCTACAGAATGCCCTAATTGCTCCAATAGAGCGGCTGTGTTTACTATCGCTTGGCGGCAGTTTTCATCGGCTTCGCCGACGGGCAAAATTGCGGTGCAATAAGCAATACGTAAACGCTTTGGTAGAATGTGTGCTGCTTCAAAAAAAGATGGCTCTGGATCGGCAAGCCAGTAGGGATCTCCAGAAACATAGCCTGACATCACGTCTAATAGCGCTGCCGCATCCGCCACTGTGCGACCCATCGCCCCATTCGTTGCTAGTCCGTTCAAGCGTTCTCCTACAGGCGCATAGCTAATTCGTCCACGGGAGGGCTTAATCCCAACAAGCCCGCAACAAAAGGCTGGACCTCGCACCGAACCACCGCCATCTGAAGCCTGGGCGATCGCACCCAAACCTGCTGCTACTGCCGCTGCTGCCCCACCACTCGATCCACCCGGCGTATGATCCAAACTCCAAGGATTTCGTGCGGGAGTGAACCCCCGTGGCTCTGTGTAAGGCAACATCCCCAGTTCTGAGGTGGCAGTTTTGCCCAGAATAATCAAGCCTGCCTGCTTCAGCTTGGTGACTACGCCATCATCTTCAGTTGCGATCCGGTTCTTCAAAATCTTCACCCCGTAGGCACAGGGTAGATTCGCTACAGGATTGAGATCTTTGATTGAAATGGGCACCCCAAAAAATGCTGGCAATTCTGCGGCTGGCGTATTCATTAAAACTTCGGTTTTGGCTTTGGCATCCGCGATCGCCTGCTCTGCCGCCACGAATACATAACTTCCTAAAATGGGATTTAACCGCTGAATGCGTTCTAAATAAACCTCAACTAAATCTAGAGGTGAGATATCCTTGCAGCGAATTAGCCGAGCCTGTTCCGTTGCAGTCGTAAAAGCCAAATCGATTGAATTCATGAATCGGTTCTTCTTTAAAGCATCCAAGCTATCTGTTTATATAGTTTACGAGCTGATATACGTTTATGTAAAAACAACGGGGTTAAGCTGCTTGTTTACAGCGCTTTCTAAATTTTCATGACTACAACTCAAATGACGATTAGCCAACTAGAATTACAAAACTATTTGCTTCTTTTTAGTTCATAAAACTATCTACAGCAAGTTTTAAGTGAGTTTTAAGCAGTTTTTTCTTCAGTCTCAATCAGCGATAAGTAATGCCACTGACCGGATGCTTCGCTAATTTCTAGCGCGAGTAAATGGGCTAATTTTTCGGCTTTAGGTTTGTTGTCTTCCTGAAAATCGCAGACATGAATATCGACGGTTACCTTGCCTTTTTCAGTCCAAAAATGCAGTGCCACATGAGATTCTTCTAGCAGCACGATCGCGGAGATTCCTTGAGGCTGAAACGTAAACGCCAGTTCACCTACCACCGTTAATCCGGCTTGCTGCACAACCTGCTTGAGGCGCGCTAAAAAGTCAGCCGCCGTCCAGGTATACACTCTTTCAGCCGCCGTCAAAATGGCAGACCAGTGGTGCGATCGCAACGGTGCAAGGATTGGTGCAATATTCGGTTCAGTCATACACGCGCCGCCCATCCCCCGGAAGCAGAGTTAGAGAACTAGGGCGAATTTGCTGTCCTGCCGACAGTTCGATGTCGCCGTTCCAGTCTTCCACAGATAGCATTTGGTCGCGATCGCTCGAATAATCATAATAGCGGCAGCGCTGAGCTTGTTTATTGAGGGTGGTGCCCACACGAGTCATGCTAGCAGTTCCCGATTCGCTTAATTGGTATACCGCTCCCTCGTAGGTGATCTGTGGTGGTGGTGTGCCGCTGATTTCCAAATCGGTAACGGGTTCCATCCAACAAACTTCCACGCGATCGTCTTCTTCCACCGACAGCCATCGCACCTGTTCGCCATCTTGCAGCATATATTCCATCCAGGTATAGCCTTGATCGCTAAAAGTTAATTGCCCTTCGACCACCCAATCAGCACCCAGATATTGCACAATGTCGCCAATTTGCAGACTAAACACCGTGCGATGCAAGGGCGGAATGGCTGGCTGCTTTGAAGTTCCTACTAGCGGCTTGCCTTGGCGTTGTCGCACAACTATAACCACTCCCACGATCGCGATCGCTCCAATTCCAATCCACAACCATATCAACATTTTGTTCTCCTTGCCATTTGCCACTCATCATTAGACATTCGCAATTCGTAGCTCGCAATTCGTAACTCGCAATTCGTAGGTCGTCATTCAACATTCGTCAGTCATAAGCTGCCCAGCGGGGGTCTGCCTGATACTTGAGGATGATCGGGTGTGAAAGCCGATTCACTTCTACATTGCCTAACTGAATATCTTTGGGCAGTTGAAATAAGTTTTGCATCGTTGGCTCATCCAAAAAGCGGGTGGCAATGGGCAATTCTAAGCTGTTGGGTTGAACGGTTTTATAGGATGCCATAGTAAAGCCCCATAGCCCAAAACTGGGCACATCCACGACATAGGGATACACGTTTAGCCCAACAGATTTCAGGGTTTCGGCAACACAGGCAAATGCTTTGGGTGCAAAAAATGGGCTGGAAGCTTGGGTGACAAATACGCCGTTGGGAGCCAGCCGAGATAGCAACCGCTGATAAAATCCTTGGGCGTAGAGTTTGGCAATTACATCGCGATCGGGGTCAGGAAAGTCGGCAATAATCACATCAAAGCGATCGCTGAGAGTGGGCGCAGTCACAAAAGCATCAGCTTGAATCACCTGCACTCGTGGATCGGCATAGGAATGATCATTTGCCTCCACCAAAAACGGATGATGCTTTGCCAAATTCACCACTGCCTTATCCAGATCAATCAGCACGACTTTTTGCACATCTTGCCATTTCAGCACTTCGCGTAAAGCTAACCCATCGCCTGCACCCAGTAGAAGGACGTGGCGGGGAGAGTTTTGAGTTTTGTTAGCGTCAGCGGCGCTTTGCGCTTTTGAGTTTTGAGTTGGGAATGCTGCGTTCGGGGTTTGGGGTGCGGAATTTTGACTGGCTTTGGCGCGCAGGGCGATGTTGGCACTGAGGGCGGGATGGACGAGGGCTTCGTGGTAGCGATATTCATCGAGGGTGGAAAATTGCAGGTCGCCATCTAGAAACAGGCGGAGGTCGGCACCTTGACGAGTTAGAACAACTCGCTGGTAGGGCGATTGAATGCGGGTGATGACGGGAGCTTTGTATAAGCTGTTTTCTAGGCGATCGCCCAAGGGAATCGTCAACGGCGCAAACACCAGCAGCGCCAACCCAATCAGCAATCCCCAGCGTTTCCACTGGCGCAGAGCAGGAAAGTTGTGGGCAAGCAAGACCACCATTCCCGCTGGAATTGCCCCAATTAGCGCCGCCGAGGGGAAAATGCCCAAGAGCGGCAGCAGCACAATCGGCAGCAGCAGCGACCCAAACAACGCCCCGGCATAATCCAATGCCAGCACTCCAGAGAGGGTGTCTTTCAGATTTTCATCTTGCTCTAACAGGCGGGTGATTAGGGGCAACTCCATGCCTGCCAAGCTTCCCAGCATGATAGTTCCCAAAAACAAGGCAATCCAAAAGGGAGCATCAATCACGAATAGGGAAAACAGCGCTAAGGGAATCAGGGCGCTAAGGGGAGCCATCATCAGTTCCACCCACACAAAGGCGGTTTGCAGTTGGGTTTGCTGAGTGGCGCGATCGCCCTTCACCGCTACAAATCGGCTGAGGTAAGCGCCCAGCCCCATCGCCGCTAAAAAACCACCCACTGCCACCCCATAAGCTAAGGCTTGATTTCCGACCAAATAGCTGGCAAGAGTGCCCAATAGTAGTTCTACCGCTAGCCCACAGCTAGAAGAAACTGCCGCCGTCAGCAGCAATAGCCACCGCTGACGACGGCTGAGCGGGTGTTCCTTAATCCAGGCAATATCATTCATCTAGATGCTTGTCTTGTGCTTCAATTCGTATTTCATTGCCTATTTTCCTGCACCAGGTCCGCCACCCCGAAAACCGCCGTAAGTTTGGCGGGTGGGTGAAGCGACCC
Source organism: Synechococcales cyanobacterium PMM_0083 (assembly GCA_949127665.1). Taxonomy (GTDB): domain Bacteria; phylum Cyanobacteriota; class Cyanobacteriia; order Leptolyngbyales; family Leptolyngbyaceae; genus ULC077BIN1. The sequence continues at coordinate 2,867 of CASBQE010000032.1, read as the reverse complement.
AGCCACCGCCCCGATAGGAGCCAGACGTTCGAGTATCGTGGCGAACCCAATGATTATTTTGCTGCTCTTGTCGGAGCACTAAGGCAGATTGTTGAGTAAAGCCATAGAAAATGGTGGTTCCGGCTAGGAGCATGGCTAGCAAGGCAAACAATTTGGTCATTGGATTGATTTTAAAGTGGTGACTTCAACAGGAAACAGCGTTTTGCAGTGTTCGCGGACGATCAGCGTGGTGCGATCGACGGTGGCATCGGGCGTAACTTCGACATGAAAACCATAGGAGCTACGCGGTTCTAAAATAAAAAAGCTGCTTAATTTACCGTTGGCACCAGTGACTTTGCCGCCCTCTGATTTCTTAAACGATAGGTGAACTGAATGACTTTTGGAATATAGCTGTTCACCATTGCCATCGTTGATCACCAGCAGCACAAACAGCGATCGCGGCGAGTGTTCATCAGATTTAATATTCACAGACACTCTCACCAGGTTGTTCGTTCCCCCCAAAATGCCGCGCCCACTAATGTCACTGTCGCCAACAGATTTATCAATGATCACTTTGCCTGAAAAAGGCGTGACCAAGAGCGCCAAGAATGCCAGGAAGGTAGCGCCGAGGATGCCCGTCCACAAATAGCGAGTATCCACGGCTCCATTCACAACGCTGATTTCAAAGGGCACAGGCTGATCAATCTCTTTCCCAGAAATATCGGAATATTCCAATACGTCCAAAACAATGGTTATGGGTTCTGATTTAGTGGGTCGCACATCTAACCCACCTACTAAATCATCCTCTGTCCAAATGCCGCTCTCTCCTTCCTCTGACCAAGATCCCGATTCTCTCCAAGCTTGTTTGATGCCACTGGCAATCACTTGACCCTGCTGATCTTTTAGCTGAATTTCGTAGGTGACCCAGTGATTTTCTGGAATTGCAGCATTGACATCAATTCGCAGTGCGCCAATGGGTTCTTTTTTAAGCTGAATGGGGGCGAGTTGCTCAGGAATATCGGGGTCTACTTGAATGGTTTTGGAAACCAGCGATCGCATAAAAATAGGGCTGAACACCAAACAGGCAAAAACTCCCACTACAGAGAGTAGTGTTAAATAAGTGAAGGGATCAAGAAATCGGGCTGTGAGTTGAGTCTTAGGGGCTGAAGACATCAGTGAATAACAAAATAACAATGACCGAAATAAATGGTAACCACCCATTTAGTGAAATAAGATGCAACCATATATTTCAAGATTAAGACATGATTGCAGGGTCGTTAATCAATCGCTACAAATAGCTACAGTCTGTCTCTAATTCATTCCAGTTGGTTATTCTCTTCAACGTCCAGTGGCATAATAGTTGCTCAGTCTGGGAGTTCAAATCTGGAATAATATTGGTAATTCTTATGATGCCATTTCTACAAAAGCTGGGAGAAACGATCGCATGGTCTGTGGTTAGCGTGTTGATTTTTTATGGATGTTTGCGCCTGTTTGATAAGATTGACCCGATTGATTATCGTGAAGAGATTCGCAACGGCAATATTGCGGCTGGGTTGATTATGTCATCTGTTATTTTAGCGATCGCCGCGATCGTCATCTCCATTCTGCTCACGCCCTAATACTCATTTACAGCCGTTTTTAGATGAATAAACCACAGACTGAGAATAGCTGTAAGGAACTCGCTTGGAGACTTTCAAAAGTCAGAAGGAAGAGGGTGCCCGATCGCACATTGCGATGATGGATCGAACAGTTGCACATGGAACCAAACCAGTATGAACTATACGAGAATTCAGACCTTGAAATTCTCACAAGCTTAGTGATGCGACGGCGATACAGAGTAGTTTCTCCGAAATCGGCGATCGCGCTTTTGGTGTGCGCTGGCGAATGTCGATCGCCAACTGTTGGTTATCAGAAACAACGGAGGCAAACTCTGCGATCGCCTTCTTAGAATCAAGCCAGTCTAACTAGTAACCAGATGACTAAATAATCTGCAAAGTAGCAACAGCTTTGTTGCGGAGACGTAAGCAGCAATTTCCTTGAAGAACAGCTAGCCTTTAAAGCTCTGGTTTTTCGTTGGGCACTCGGGCTGTAATGCATAGATGCCAACCAAAGCTCTTTTCCAACCACCGAAACAGAGGCTGGGGCATCCAGCGGAAATACCATTCCTTCGTGTACTTATACTGTTTGTAATCTGGAATGTAGTAAGGGAAAATATGATCAACCTGCATATCGACGATTTCAAAGCCTTTCAATAAATCTCTCGCTTCCCGCTTAGAGTAAACATAGGTTATGGGGCAGCCAGCCTGCGCTTCCGAGTAGGTAGCCACCAGCTCGTTCATCCGCCAAAACTGCCCCTTGCCATAAGTCAGCAGAATCCACAGCACTTTCCAGGAATAGCGGTAGTAAACCATAATTTTGACAGTACTACCCGGTTTGACATAGCTCCGAATTTGGTCGATAACGTTCTCAGGATGGGGAGTGTGGTGAATCACACCAAACGAGTACACCAAATCATAGGTTGCAGGGGGCAGCCATTGATTTAGCTCTTCAGCATTACCGTGGTAGAAGGAAATGCGATCGCCCAAATCATAGACCTCCGCTCGTTGCTTTGCCAGCTTTAGCGACTCATCGGATAAATCAACAGCCGTAACTTGTGCCCCCGCTCGCGCAAAGTTAATCATGGCAGTGCCAATTCCGCAGCCAATTTCCAGCACCTTTTTGCCATTCCACCGCTCAAACTCGGCAAAGGTAGGAATGTGCGGTTCAACCAAGTGCTTACGGGCTTCCACCTCATCAAAGTACTCCCGCGTCCCTACGGGTTTGGTGGAATGGCGAATATTGCAAGGACGACTGTTCCAGTAATCTTTGACTTGCTGAACCGGTGTTTC
>CASBQE010000031.1 GCA_949127665.1 Synechococcales cyanobacterium PMM_0083 | reverse complement strand
TGGCCCTTTGGATTGGAGTGGTTGCCTGCGTCTGCTTGCCTGGTTGGGGGAAGTGTGCGGGATGCACTGCTGGGTAGACATAGCGATTATTTAGACCTAGATTTTGTGCTGACCGATCGCGTCGTTGAAACTGCCCAAGCGATCGCCCGTCACTATAAAGCGGGGTTTGTACTGCTAGATGCAGAACGGCAGATTGCGCGGGTTGTATTTCCTCAAGGCACCGCAGATTTTGCTCAGCAAGTGGGCGCAACCTTAGAAGCGGATCTGAGGCGGCGAGATTTTACGGTAAACGCGATCGCCTACAATCCCCGGCTAGATAGGTTTGTCGATCCTTTACAAGGCTATGGCGACTTGCAACAGAGATCGCTGCGAATGGTGTCGGCAGAAAACCTAGAAGAAGATCCCCTCAGGCTATTGCGGGCTTATCGCCAAGCTGCCCAGTTAGGGTTTAGCCTGGAAGCCGAAACACGCGCCGCCGTAAAGCAGTTTGCCCCTTTACTCCGGCGAATTGCAGCAGAGCGGGTGCAGTCGGAATTGAATTATCTGCTCAGCACTCCGAAAGGAACACATTGGCTGACTCAAGCATGGCAAGACGGTTTACTCCAAGATTGGTTGCCTAGCGCGACGGCTCAAAGTCTAAAGTTTGTCGCTGAAATCGATCGCGTTACGGTTTTGCTGCAAGAAACAATGCCAGAGTTTGCCGGGAAGCTCTATGGTCAAGTTCGGCTGGTATCCAGCGGATATTTGCCAGCCGAAAGTTCTCCGGTCAAAGCATCGGGTTCGGCACGCAACTGGTTAATTACCGCCAAGTTAGCCTGTTTGCTATCTGCTAAAACAGCAGAAGCCGAAACTCAGTTGCGTCGATTGAAATATAGCCGCACTGAGGTTCAAGCAGTTAGCACCGTACTCAAATTTTTGCCGCAGCTTTTTCCGGCAAACTCAACTCCTGAAACAAAACAAGCTTTGGCTGCACCGATTTTGCGACTCAATGTGTCGCGACGAGAACAATACTTCTTTTTTCAAGGAGTCGGCACCACGTTTCCAGCGATCGCAGTGTTGGCGATCGCTCAAGGGTTGGCAATAGAAGCGATCGCACCATTAATCGAGCGATTCCTCAACCCAGATGATCCCGTCGCTCACAGCATCCCCCTTTTGACCGGACAAGACCTAATGACCACGCTTAACTTACCCCCCGGTCCAGTGATTGGTCAGCTACTAACAGCGATTCAGTTGGCAAAAGCCGAAGGATCACTTTCTACCCCAGCCGATGCCCTAAGTTTGGCGGCAGATCTGATAGCCACACACAAACCAAAAGCAGAATAATCTATAAAAAATCATCTCTACTGTGCAGTAACCGCTTTGAGCATTCTTCATCAGGCAGAATCATGGAGCATCCAACAGATATGCTAAAGTAATCGTCTGACTATTTTTTCAAAAGCTGTTTGATTAGCCTTGGTTTAAGCTAAACCAAAGGTATTTTGTCTGCGGCAGTTTATGGCTATTTTATAAGGGGTAAACATGGCTAAACGCCGAAACCAAAAGAAAGAAAAAGCTCTCAGAAATCAAGCCTATGCTCGTAAGTTTCGCAAGAGAACGAACACGGGTCGAATGAACCGTGGCAGACGAAGTTTTGGCGGTCGTCCTGATGATGAGCAAGATTCTGACACGATGGAGCAAAATGAATCTGGGGCTGGAACAGGAGCCGTTGATTTGTAACTAGCGCTAATCTTCAGCAAGAAAGCTGTAAAGGTTTGTGCATAAACCCCCTAAGTGCAAATACTTAGGGGGTTTAATTTACCTAGATCTGTCAAATCTGTTTGGTTAGCAATGCTAAGAAAAATTGGGCTTTCTAATTGTTAGAAAGTGATGAACATTTGCCAATTACCATCTCCTTTAAAACCAAATGATTTGGTGCGGGTGATTGCTCCTAGTGGCGCATTGCGCGAATTGGATGCATTTCACAAAGGCGTAAATCTATGGCGATCGCGGGGGTATCGAGTAGAGTTTAGCTCCGGCTTCGATCAGCAATGGGGCTACTTGGCAGGCACCGATGACAACCGCCGACAACAGTTGTGGAATGCGCTGAATGATCCAGATTGCCGTGGCATTCTCTGTGCTAGGGGAGGCTATGGTGGCGCTCGCTTACTGGAAAACTGGTCGTGGCAAGGGAGCGATCCTAAGTGGCTGATTGGCTTTTCGGACATCACCGCTTTGCTAATGAGTTTGGGCAAACACGGAGTTTCTGGCTTGCACGGTGCTTTACTGACGACGATCGCCGCTGAACCCGATTGGTCACTTCAGCGATTATTCGATTGGGTGGAAGGTCGCCCCATTCAGCCCTTAAATGGCACAGGGTGGGGGAACGGCAAGGCAACCGGAGTGCTTTTACCCGTGAACCTGACTGTTGCCACCCATTTATTGGGAACCCCCTTTCAACCTGATTTCTCCAATGTGATTTTGGCGATCGAAGATGTCGGTGAATCACCTTACAGAATTGATCGAATGCTAACTCAATGGCGGCTTTGTGGAGCGTTTAAGCAACTCAAAGGAATTGCGATCGGTCGGTTTAGCCAGTGCGATCCTTCTGCCCACATTCCTAGCTTTACAGTGGCGGAAGTGTTGCGCGATCGCCTAGGAGATTTGCATCTGCCGATTGTGTCTGACCTGCCCTTTGGTCACGATGGCGTAAATGCGGCTCTCCCGGTGGGAATTGCCGCAGAAATTGACGGCGATCGCGGCTCGTTAACCATCTGCGATCGCTGACTATTTTCTTTAAATCAGTTTCTAACGACGAACTTTTTTAGTCTTGAAATAGGTTTTATAGATCTCATGGGCAATGGGAACGGCTGATTCAGCCCCAAAGCCACCGTTTTCCACGACCACCGCCACCGCAATTTTAGGATTGTTGAAAGGGGCAAAGCCAGCAAATAGCGCATTGTCCTTCTGCCCCACCACTTCCGCCGTGCCCGTTTTACCCGCTGTTGGAGGAATGGAGCCATCGCTGAGTTGACGAGCCGTCCCCTCAGACACAACCGCTTTTAAGCCTGCTCGAATGACCGCTAAAGTGCTTGAATTGATCCCCATTTTCTGAGGGCGCATGGACGCGGTTTTGCTATCGTCTGCCAGCAGATGCGGCTTAACGCGCCACCCGCCATTGGCGATCGCCGCATAAACTGCCGCTAACTCTAATGGTGTAGTTTGAACTAACCCTTGCCCAATCGACATACTGACCGTATCTCCACCATACCAAGGCTCTTTAAACAGCTTTTCTTTCTGCGCTGGTGTGGGAATCATTCCATAACCGCCCCCACTCAGCCCCAGATTTGTTACATTACCAATGCCAAATTTTTGCCCCCATTTGGCGATCGCTTCTGGACCGGCGGCTAATCCCACCTGATAGAAAAAAGTATTGCTACTAAATGCCAACGCATCCCGAAAGCCAATCACTCCTTGGCTTTGCCCATGCTCATGAAACAAATGCCCACCTAAATTAATTGACGCATAGGTCATGAGCGTAGAATCTGGTGAGAACTTGCCCGATTGTATTCCTGCAATTGCCGTTACCACCTTAAACGTGCTACCTGGCGGGTATCCTTGAATCGCCCGATTCAAAAATGGATTTTCCTGACTCTGCAACTGTTGCCATTCCTGTTTGGTAATGCGCCGGGTGAATAAGTTGGGATCAAAGGTGGGACCACTGGCTAACGCCAGCACAGCACCAGTTTTAATATCTAACACCGCGATCGCGCCACGACGATTTGCTAGCGCTTTTTCAGCCGTTTTTTGTAAATTTGAGTCTAAAGTCAGCCGGACAGATTGTCCAGAAATAGCAGGCTTTAACCCAAGGCTGTTCACTTGTCGTCCCGTCGCATCGACTTCAACCAGTTGCCCACCCCAAACCCCTTGCAGTTTAGAATTTGCCAGTCTTTCAATGCCCATTTGCCCAACCAGCATACCCATAGAATAATCTGGATGAGCTTTTAGGTCTTTTTCAGTCACCTCACCAATGTAGCCCAGCACATGAGCAGCCAGTTTGCCATTGGGGTAGTATCGACTAGACTCTCCTCGGATTTCTAACCCAGGAAAATAGGTAGCTTGTTCCGCAAGACCAATAAAAGCGCTGAGTGACAAATTGCGGCTAATTCGCACGGGCACTGCCGACCGAAATCCAGTTTGTTTGAGCTTTTCGAGGATCTCTTCTGCTGGAATTTTGAGAATTGGCGCGAGGCGCTTTGCGGTGGTTGCCCAAGCTTCCTTAGACTGCTCACGGGGGCGAAGATACACAGAGCGTGCCAAACGATTGGCTGCTAATAATCCGCCGCGCCGATCCAAAATGTTGCCCCGGTCGGCTGGCATTGGCATCAAAACGACTCGGTTTTGCTCAGCCCGTTGTCGATGTGCCGCGCCTTGAATCAGTTGTAATTGAGCTAATCTCAGCCCACAGCCACCGATCATCAAGAAAGTCATAGCCATTAAGCCGATCGCCCGGTGCGATCGCTGGGTTAATGGCACATTGATGAAACGGCTTTTTGTAACAAAGGACAATCCAGTAGCCATTGCTGCTCTTCACCAGAAATAGCATTGTTGGGAAAGATAAGATATATTGACCAACGGCAGCATCAAGCAATATGAAACGTGCCGAACGAGTGATGCACCACCTAAAAGGATGTATTAAAAGCCGAGGACTGCCATCCTGTAGCTTGCCTCCCACAGGATAGGATCTGAAAACTCAGCGCTGATCTAAGATACTTCGCTGAATTTTCCGCTGAGCATGACCAAGTAGGGACTTCTCAGACATCCTCTAATTATTTAGCAACAGATTATTTAATAACAAACAAACCTGATAATCAATACCATCCAGTATGCGCTAAGTCAAAATAAACAAGAGTTTGTCGGAATACGTTTATGCAATCCTTATCAAATTTCTCAAACTAAAAAGAGAATCAGGATATTTAATCCCTCAAGCTTAGAATGAACAATCTCACACATAGCTGACCACAATTGCACGACCTGTCCACTCATTTTGGTAGGAGAAAACAGGGATTTTTGCGATCGCTAGTTGCAAATGTCCGCTGATCTGTTAGCTTGGGCAGAGCTTAGAACAATCTGAGCATTCAACGAAGGAACAAAACTTATGCAATGTTCCTTCCAAACTTGGTAAACATAGTAGAGCGTGGAAACTGGACGATGCTCATGAATCCCGAAGTAAAAGTTTTTAACCCTTCTAATATTTTGGATAGTGTTTCGACCGCTAGCCTAAGTCAAGATATTGACAACGCTTTGCAGGCTGGAGTCAAGCAAATGCTGATAGATTTACAAGGTGTAACATTTATCGATAGCTCTGGATTAGGTGGGTTAGTCAGTTCATTTAAATCAGTTCGCTCATCTGGCGGAAAAATCTCTTTGTGTTCAATTAACGAACAGCCAAGGATGCTACTGGAAATTACTGGAATAGATCAAGTATTTGATATTTATCCCAGTCAGCAAGAGTTTGCTCAAAGTTTTGCCTCAACATAAGACTTCACGGGTGCAGCCGCTACTAAGATCCTTGTCCCAACGTTATTACTGAAGAACTTGCACAATGAATCTGAAATTAACGGCTACCCCCACCCACTCTGCGTTTGGGCAATCCTTCTTTTGCAGCAATAGCAGCAAGGCTAGAGAACCCAAACTTTTGAGCATTGTTCTGCATGAGTGATAACTGACCATCTGACTCTGGAGAGAATGATGCAGCAGCCACAGAGCAAGGCAACAACAAACCGAGAGCTACAAAACTCAACCGTGCAAAATAAGTAGCGTTGAGAAACTTGCAAGACATGAAGGCTAGTCCTTAAAAACAAACTAAGTGGGGGCTTCCAAGGATAAATTACGGGTTAAATCTAAGAAATTACGCACTTAGAGAAAATTTACGTGTGCAATAACCAAGGTGACCACACAGAGAAATTTCAGCAGTTGAAGCTAACCTTTGAGGCAACTGACTTGCATTAGAGAACGGCACAGAGGCAGATATGCAGATGGTTAAGGGTTCATGGATCTGGCGATCGCGCCTCTTTGAAACCTCTTCAAAACAAATATTTCTTAATAATACCGTCAGCCGATTTAGGAAATGCTCCAACGTCGTCGCCAACTAGAAGTAGATTCTAGCTGAGACTGCTGTTGGTCTTGGGTCTGACGCTGCAAAATGGTTTCGGCTGAGTCGCTGAGGGTGCGATCGCGATAGGCGATCGCAGCACGGGTTTGCAAATGCTCGTGTTCTAATTGGGAAAGCGGATGGAGCGGCAGTTGAAAGCTACCAACCGTGCCGTGAGACCAGTCATCAGGCTGATGAACCACGCCTAAAGGAATTGTGCCAATTTTCAAGCCTGCTTCTAGCATTGCGGCGCGCACGGATGCAGAGCGGGAATAGGTCGCCAGTTTGCCCGTCTCAGCGAGACATTGAACCACTAGGGTGAAAAAATCTACCGTCCACAATTGCGGACAGCGACGCGGCGAGAATGGATCAAAAAAGATCGCATCTGCCTGAAAATCAATCTGGCAAAGTTGTTGAATCGTTTGACGCGCATCACCGATCAGCAGGGTGGCATTTAAATTTCCAATGGTGTAATGCTGCTGTTGGGCGATCGCTTTCAAGACTTCCTGTACTGGGGATGACCAGATGTTGATCAGAGGGGGGGCGATCGCGGCTTGGGGCACGCTGATGTCTAGCTCTAGGGCATAGAGTGTCACCTGACAGTCAGGGTTCACTGTCCAAATTACTTCTAAAGCAGCAGCAGTGTTATATCCCAGCCCATAGCAAACATCCAGCAGGCAAAGGGATGATTGCTCCGCTCTAGTTGCCAGATCCGTTGCCTGGGCAAATTTGAGCAATGCCTCCTGCTTTGCACCAGCGCGACTATGAAACGCTTCATTAAACGTTTCCGAGAAGAAGGTAAAAGAGCCGTCTTCCGTCAGTTTGGGAATCCACTCGCTCAAGGGTGCCTACTTTAAAGCTGCCTACTTTTCGGTCAACGTCCATGAGCCATCCCAGTCGTCTTTTGGAGGATCTTGCAGGCATTTTTGACAGCGATCTAGGTGCAAGTTAGCCGCTTTATTCTCCCTATCTAGGCTCAGAACTTGACCAAACTCCGCCATTGCCATGGGGAAATCTCGGTTCTTGAAGTGATCCCGACCTTTGTGATAATGATCGATCAAGCGCTGACGCTGATCTGAGATGGGATCATCCTGGTATCCAATCAGTTCATACACTTCAACGGGCTGGTCTTTGCCTTTCACCCGAATATAGTCTAGCTGACGTGCCCGAATGCGACTAGCGCAGGGTTTGTAAGTATTGCCGCTGATGATAATATCGGTGCCGTAAATTTTGCTGGCGCTTTCCAAGCGAGATCCCAGGTTCACGCCATCCCCGATCGCGGTAAACTCCATGCGTTTACTAGAGCCAATGTTGCCGCTAATCACCGTATCTGAGTTGATCCCAATGCCAATCCGAATGATATCCTGATTCTTTTCGGTGCGGTTAATGTTAAATTCCACGAGCCGCTGGCGCATTTCTAAAGCCGATTGCACCGCCATCCACTCATGATCCGCTAAGGGCAAAGGCGACCCAAAAACCGCCATGATGGCATCACCAATGTATTTATCCAGAGTGCCTTTGAAGCTGAAAACGGCATCCACCATGGATTCAAAGTATTCGTTAAGCATTTCTACCACTTGTTCCGCCTTCAAGTTTTCGGTAAGGCTGGTGTAGCTACGAATGTCGGAAAACAATACAGAAACGGCTTTGCGATCGCCGCCCATCTTCGCAGCATCAGGATTTTCCATTAGCTGCTCAGCCAATTCTTGAGTCATGTAGCGATACATGGTGCTTTTGAGCCGCTTTTCATCGCTAATGTCTTCCATAACGACCAAGATGCCAGACGCTTTAGAACGGTCTTTTGCATCGGTGATAGTGTTGATTGACAAGTTAATGCTGTGTTCTTCCGCCGAGTCGCCCATGCATTCTAGGGTTTGGTCAGGATAATACTGTTCGCGGCTCTTCTCGTCTCTCGGTTCTAGGGCGTTGCCAATCCACTTATCAAAGTCACCTTTTTTGAGGCGAATCAGTGATTGAACATGGTTGCCTTCCAATAAAGTGCCTTCGTTTAAGCCTAATAGGTCTCTAGCGCTGTCATTCGCAATGATAATGATGCCATTTTTATTAGTGGAAATGACCCCATTGGAGAGCGATCGCAAAATATCTTTTTGCATCTGTTCTTGCTGCTTCACCGTTTCAAACAGCTTGGCATTTTGCAGCGCCACACCCGCTTGAATGTTAAAGGCTTGCATGAACTCTTGATCACTCTGATTAAAGCTAGCCTTCCAGCGTTCGGGCGCTTCTGGGTAGTTCACCGGATCATACTCAGGATAGTCTCCCTGTTTAAGTTTGTTGACCAGTTGAGTTACGCCAATTAAAGCACCATCCGCGTTGAAAACAGGCATACACAACATACTGCATGTGCGATAGCCTGTTTTTGGATCGGTATCTTTTGAAGTTTGGGAGTTGGGATGATTGTACAAATCAAACGGGATCAGCAGCGGTTCGCCAGTGGTGGCAACCAGCCCAGCAAATCCGGCATCTCTAGGAATCCGCAGTTCTTTTAGTTCACCGCCAATGGGAACCTTCGTCCAAAGCTGTTGGCGCTCTTCGTCAATTAGCCACAGGGTGCTGCGATCGGCTTGCATCAGTTCTTTTGCCTGATACATCACGTTTTTCAAGGTTTCTTCTAAATCCAAGCTGCCCTTGCTGAGTGACTTCACAGCATTCATCAGGGCTGATGCGGCTCGTTGCCGTTGAGTCGCCCGATAAAAGGAACGAGAGGCTTCAATAATCAGCCGAATGGAAGGAGCAAATTCTTCAAAAACTCGCTCATCGTCATCGATAAAGCCCTGGCGATCAATTTTTTCCTCTAGCGTGCCGTGAAGATCGAAGTCTGGCTTGAGCTTATTGAGCAGTTGCACCACCGCCACCAGTTTGCCGTCTTCATTTAACAGCGGCAACGCCAGCATTGTGTAAGTGCGGTAGTGATTCTTTTGATCAAATTTTTTGGCGGCTTCAGAGCGGGGATCGTCATAAAAATCGTAGTCAATTTTGACTTTTTCTTTGTTGCTTGCCACTTCGCCAGCAATGCCTACATTGGCAGGAATTCGCAGTTCTAAATTGTTGCCTAGCTCATCTTTGGCAACGATCGCCCAAAGCTCATGTTTCTCTTCATCTAGCAAAAAAATCGTGGTGCGATCGGCGTTCAACAACTCCCCAGTTTTAAGGGTAATTGACCGCAGCATGTCATCCAAAATGGCATCAAAGCCTTGGGCATCCATCAGATTGTCTAGGAGCGATAGCGTATTGCTCATCACCTCTAGCTTTTGATGTACGCCAGTCACTGCTTCTTTAAAGCCATCTTTTGTTAGGGGAGCGAGGTAGGCTCCAAAGCTTCCTTGCCGAGTCGCTAAAGCCCCTGCTTGAGGTTGAACAGTCTGCCCATTTTGAGGAGGCTCCTGACGAAGGGTTATCGGTTCAGCAGTTGTAGGTTCAGTTACAGTGTCAACTTCAATGGTTTCACTGGTCGGATCGGCAACTTTTTGCAGATTTTCTCCAACGATGTTTTCCGCTTCAATGGTGACAACGATCGCTTCGATCGCCAAATCTTTAGCGCTATCCTGCTGGTTTTTCTTCGATAGATGCTGTGGTGAAGTGGTCATAAGTAGGAAGCCGCAATTAAACTGAAGACGCTTTCAGGACAGATAAGACTTTGATGGCTGCGGATCTTAGATCTAATTTCAAGCCGACTACTTAGTTCAGTCGAAGGGATTGAATATTAGAACAGTGCAGCGAATAACCTATAGGAGCGCGATCGCTGGCATTTTTAATTTGCTCTAGCTAACTTACTTTAACTGTGTTTGCAGAATACCAGCTAAGTAGCCCTAACTAAAAATGACACTCCGATCGAGGGAGATATATTCCGACTCATCATCTATATTCTTGTTTACCACTATTAAGTCTGATCAAGGGTTGTTCTGTCAGCATTCCCAAATACAAATTAAGCAGCCCAAGAGACAATAACTTTTTATTCATTTTGTCAAAAAACCTCCCAACTGGAATCACACAAACAGGTGTTAGGTATCAGATGTCAGATCTTGGATCGTATAAGGTTCATTGGGGCGCATTCATTTAAATAGCTGCAAACTTTTTTTAATTTATTCTGGCGACTCACTAGGCTCGTGAGGTTTGCTGGCATTCGCGAACAGGCTCAATGTGAGCGCAAGTTCTTGAGTCAAGCTTTGAATATCCAGACTAATCTGATCTCGTTGTTGCCTCAGTATCACAACACTTTTCTCTAGACCTTTCCGTTCATTTCGTTCATTTTCTAATTCTGTTTTCAAAGAAACGACGCTTTCAATCTGCTGATCGCGGATGAAGGTGACGAGGTAATCGTGAACAATTTGGTAGCGATCGGCGGGGGAATCGGGAATCAGAAAAATCAGCCCAGAGCCGACCAGCACTTCTAATACCAAGTCGAGATCAGCCAACTTCGTGATCATGCCTAAGTCAATTAGATCGGCTTCTAAGTCGTCACGATTTTTCAGCAGGCGAGTCCCTTTTTCATTGGTTAGCAAAAACAGGATGATTCGGGCGAGTTCTTCGTTTTCAAAGCCGCAATCCTTGACGACATCTTCGAGCGATCGCTGCACCAATTTTTCCTTCGGACCTTTCTCTAGATACTTTGCCAGCGTGTCAATATCTTCGGTTTGCAGTTGGGCACCCACCACCTGAAGCTCGATTGGGCGCACTTCCCCCACCTCACCCGCCAAATCTTTAACCAAGGCATCAATCAAGTCGTCTGGCAAATAAAACTGGGCATTGCGCGACAAATTTTTGATCACCGTTTTGGCATTCTCTGGAGTAAAGTCTCCCAATGGATAGAGAATTTCCTTAGAAAGAATGTCGTTATCAATGATTTCCAGATTAGTCAGACGCTGAAACTCCAGCAAGTAATGCAGGTAGTCTTCCCGCAAAGACAGCACTACTTTGACAAACGGTAAATTGAGACAATCCCGTAGAAATCGATAAAAGGGGAGACGAGACTGCACGGTTTCATAGGCAAAAAAGAATTCTTCAAACTGGTCAAAGATCAAAACGGGCAAGCGGAGATTGGTGGCAGTCAGAGCCGAGAGGCGAGACAGAATTGTGGGAGAAGGTAGATTAGATGCCGGATCGCTATCGCTGCTAACTGCTGACTGGGGCATAGGAGTTAGAATTTTTTCTAACGTGATCTGCCAATCCGTATAAATTTCTAAAAGAATGGGGATCGTCACCCGTCCTTCGATCGCGTAGTCCATCAGCACGGGGATCAACCCAGCCTGCACGATGGAACTTTTGCCCACCCCTGAATTGCCATGAATCACCACCAGCTTATTTTTGGCATAGTTGAGCCGATCGACAATTTGTTTGACATCCTGTTGGCGACCCGATGCCGAAATTTCTTGAGCTAACAGCAACTTCTGATCAATATGAGGCGGCAACGGAAAAGGGGCGATCGCTTGATGTTGTTGAGGCTGCAAGCGCAACGCTCCCACAAAAGCGCGATAGCCATACTGATGTTCGATCAGCCTGCGGGCTTGGCGAGTCCGAAACGCCAACCGATACTCTCCTTTAGCAAAATAGTAATAGCGTAGTTTTCGTAGAATCTGAATGTATAGCGGCGGATTGCTTTCGGGATGGCTCAGATCGCGAGCCGTTTCCAGGTAGTAGATAGCAGCCTCTAAATTGCCCAGTTCTTTTTCGGATCGGGCAAGCAAAAACCAATACCAGCCTGAATGATAACGATGCGCCAAGGTCAGGCTTTGTTCCAAATGAGGATCAGCAGGATGCCCATCAATGTGAAGCTCAGCTTCTGCCGTTTCCAAAACTTCTAACGCTGTACCCACCTGCGCTCTAGCCAATTTCCAATCAGCCCGTTCCAGCGCCACCTCTGCCAAAAATCCATAGTCTCGCGCTAACCGAACCGGATCTTTATAGAGCTTGTGCAGGATCAACCCTTGTTTTGCCACTTCTTCCAGTGCATCCCAGCGCTTGAGCTTTTGCAGCGTTTCCGCTTGAGCAATGATAAATCGGGCAACCAAATCTTGACGGTTCTCTTCAGCAAATAACAGTAGACTCCGGCGAAAGTAGTCGTGTGCCTGTTCGCAGGCATTATCATAAGCCGCCCTTTGCAGCACAGCATAGTAGCGCCACCACCACCCTAGGTAGAAAAGCAGACAGGCAGCGCGTTCGGGGTAGGGAATAGGCAGGAGAGACTGAGGGGAGGAAAGCGGCGGGTTATGTTCAGGAATGCGGGAGAGCCAAAAGTTAAGGCTGCGTTCATAAAGGGTATGGGCGGTTTCCATTTCGCTACGAGTGTGGGCATCTTGCCCCAGCAAAAAATCTAGGCTGGCTTGCAAGTCTGGCTGGATGAAAAAGTTGCTGGCATTCAGATCGGCGATCGCGCACTTTAATTCGCTTTGGCGCAGCAGGTTATTCGGCGGATTGAGCTTCCAATTGGCTAAAAAAGATTCATCGCCCATATCTAAAATGGAGCCAAATAGGCGATCGGCGTGAATTTTCAGCGATCGCACCAGTTCGGAAGTCGGCATTTCAAACCAAATTTCCGCCATTCCCGCCCAACTGTATAGATCCAAGGCGAGAGCCTTCAACTTACGCAGCACTTCATCATTCACCCACAGCACAATCGGAAACGAAAACTGCTTGCGGAGTTGATTGCGAACTAAATTCGTTGCCGTTAGCACTTCGTCAATTTCAGTCACAGATTCCAATCCAAACAGCATTAGGCATTGAGGCGGTTTGAGTGCTTGGGTTGGAGCGTCATCTGTAGTTTCTTCTTTCTCACTGTGGACAATCGCCGCTTGAATTGTTGTGTACAAAGTTTTTGCGGTTTCTGGCAGGCGAAGCGTAGAAATGAAGAGATCAGATTGCTGTTGTAACTGTTGAGCAAGGCGATCGCGCAGTTGGGTATAGTTGCAGCGCACCACAATCAGGGCAAATTGATTTTCCAACAAGGAAATTGCCCGGTTCAGCGTTTTCAACGCCTGCTCATTTTTCGCCTGAATCTCTTGATCTTGCATCGGGTCAGGTTTCATCGACATCCCTACCGTGTTTTGAATCCGCCGCCAACCAATCCTGATACCGCTTCGTCTCCGTCAGAATGGGATTAATGCCAAACCAGCCGCCCTGAGAATCGTAATATTCAAACACAAACATGCTGCGGAGCAAGGTTTGATATTCTATTTCACCCTTGACGCTTTGATTTTTAACAACCTGAAAAATCAGCTTCCATTCATCGTCATCGATCGCCCGTGCCAGCCCATCTCGGCGCTCTCGGATGACTTGCTCAATGGTATCTCGTGAAAAGGGTGGATCGCTTTGCTGAATGCAGTTCCAGACTAAGCCGAGCAAGTTTCGGACGTGCCCACCACTGACCAAGCAGAGGCGATCAAGCAGTTCTAAACTGTCGAAGACTTGGGGCAAAAAAGCAACCCACTGCTTGATCGTAGCATCGGGAAATGCCCGTGCCAAAATCATATGCCTCAGCAAGTTAATGCCGTTTTTGTCCTCGCTGCCATTGCGGTTTTTTACGGGCACCATCGGCAGCACTTTGGGCGAAATGCCACCACCCATTCGTTGCTTCAAGGTTTCGTTTTCATTGGAAAACACTAGCCCTAATGGAATGGTATACACCACATGGCAGTTGAGCCGCGAGAGTTGGTCGCCGCGATCGATAAATAAATATTCTGGCTGGGTGCGCCCGGTTTGCAGTTGACGCGCATCGACGCGATCGAGGTTGTCAATAATTACCACCAGTCCTTTTTTGCCACGCCGCTTCAACTCTGCGATCGCGGTGCCAAATAATTCCTCGTTAATAGACTTGAGAATGCCGTTGGTGCGCGGCTCCATATATTGCCGAAGCTGGCTGCGTAGCTTGGGGCTATCTTTGGTCTTGGCAGTGACTTTGCTGATGCCAACGGAAAACTCCACTCCGGTAAGATCGATTGGGGTTTGCAAAATTTCACCCACTTCGGCAAATAGATTGATGAAATAGTTGGGCTTAATGCGGATTTGATTGGCTTCTAGCTTTTCGCTCACCTGATGGGCGATCGCCATCAAAATATCTGTCACATCCACATCCGACATATCCAAGTCTTCACTACTCTCGAAGTAGACCACAAAAAAATCTTGCCCTTCCAATTCTGCTTTCAGCCTGAGCAACTCAGTCGATTTGCCGCAGCCCACATGCCCAGTAAATAGCTGACAGGTGCGTTCTTCTGGTAACAAATCAATCGTCCGGCGGAGTTCTTGAATTAGATTGGTGCCCCGCACGGATGAAAAATCAATGTAATATTTGCGATCGTCCGGGTTGGTATAGGACAAGGTGTGACTAGGGTTACAGGCTTTGAAGAACTGAGCAACATTTAAAGGCATAGGAAATAAAGAATAAGGGGGCAGTCATAAGAAGAGTTTTGAGTTGGGAGCGGCTCTTACTCAAAATTTAGCATTCAAAATTTAGCATTGAGACCTCAAAGCTTCCTGCTTTGTCGTGCATTCTTACTTTTGAGCCATTGATGGATCAGCTTGCCTAAATTTGCCATAAAGGCGATCGCGTTCTGATGGCAAGTGACGCAAAAATTGATAGGGTTGTAGCCGACATCTTGATTGGATTGACGAGTTCGCTTTAGTGGTAAGGTAAATCTCCTTCACGAGAGCGTTCTTTCTATTTAGATTCATCTTTAAAGTTGACTCTCATAAGCTTTAAAAAGTCCCTAACACTCTAAAGGAAACCGAACCAATGTCTGACGCGATCGCACAGTGGGTAACCGAGACGATGAGTTCAATGGGCTATTTGGGCATTGGGCTGCTGATGTTCCTAGAGAATCTGTTTCCGCCCATTCCGTCTGAACTGATCATGCCATTGGCGGGTTTCACCGTATCACAAGGCAAAATGGAGTTTGTTCCAGCCGTGGCTGCTGGAGTGATTGGGACTGTTTTAGGCGCTTATCCTTGGTATTACGCCGGGCGATCGATTAGCGAGGCACGGATCAAAGTGCTTGCTGATCGATATGGCAAATGGCTAACTCTTTCAGGAAAAGACATTGACAAAGCGAATGAGTGGTTTAATCACCATGGCAATATGGCAGTCTTTCTATGCCGCTTAGTGCCCGGAGTCAGGACGTTGATTTCCATCCCGGCTGGTTTGAATGCAATGCCGTTGATTCCCTTTACGATCTATTCCACGATTGGCACCACTCTCTGGGTGAGTTTGCTAACCTTTTTAGGTTTTTATCTCGGCAAAAACTACGAAAATGTCGATCAATGGCTAGCTCCTGTCTCAAAGTTAGTTCTGTTTAGTCTATTGGGGTTATTCGCGTTTTGGATTTGGAAACGAAAAAAATCTCAATCGTCTGACAATCAGTAATTCCCAAAAGGAACAGACTGACATGAGTAACCATACACAGCCTGATGGGCATCTTCATTGCAGGCAATTGGATCTGTGCCGTTGTGAGAGATAATGTTGGCTAGCGACTGGGAACAAGTTTGGTCGTCATTTGTCGTTACATATTGGGATATTTCTTGGGATAACTGATTCTGCCAATGTGAATCAGTATTTATTACCGATTATTCTGGTGAATAGGATCGGTTTGATCGCTCCCTCCATCGTCCATTTTTATCAAGAAAGTAAATCTAGCAAACGTTGAACGCTCGCGATCGCTACTGGCAACTTCTTACTTACATTCGCCCCCAGAAAAACCTCATCCTCCAAGCTCTG
>CASBQE010000030.1 GCA_949127665.1 Synechococcales cyanobacterium PMM_0083 | reverse complement strand
CTGCAAGAGCGCGTCAACTTAATTGCCACATCCAAGCCGACGATCGCCTTGAGTGTTCACTACAATGCGCTCCCGGATAGCGGAGATGCGATTAAAACCCAGGGCGTTTCAATGTTCTGGTATCAAACTCAAGCTCACAGTTTGGCAATCTTTTTGCACAATTACCTAGTCAAAACGCTCAAGCGCCCTTCCTATGGAGTGTTTTGGAACAATCTCGCACTCACCCGCCCATCTAACACGCCATCGGTGCTGCTAGAACTGGGGTTTATGATCAACCCAAACGAATTTGAATGGATTGTCAATGGCGCAGAGCAAAAGAAATTAGCCCGGGCGATCGCCGATGGAGTCACCGCATGGCTACAAACTAGCCGTACTTAATCAAACTCCATTTTTAGACTGGCTAAAATCTTGTCGTTTTAAGGTGTTTGAAATCTAACGCACAAAAGGTCTATTAGAATGAGCGGTAGTTGCTCGTGGTGTCTCAAGGGCTAAATTATTTATGAGCAATACTTCGGCGCGCAAAAAGAGAACCATCCTCTTTCTGGCGACAAACCCCAAAAATGCGGCAAAGTTGCGCCTCGACGAGGAGATCCGGGATGTAACTGAGGCACTGAAAAGCTCAAAGAACCGCAGTCGGTTTGACTTGAAGCAGCAGTGGGCGACCCGGCACCGGGATGTGCGACGGGCAATGATGGATTTTAACCCACAGATTGTCCACTTTTCGGGACATGGCGTTGGAGAGCCAGGATTACTGATTGAAGATGAGATTGGGCAAGCAAAATTACTCACTTCTGATGCGCTGATTGGGCTGTTTGAGGATGCCACACAGGTCGAGTGCGTCTTGCTGAATGCGTGTTACTCAGAGGTGCAAGCAGAGGCGATCGCCCAGCATGTTCCCTACGTGATTGGCATGAATCAGGCGATCGGCGATAAAGCAGCGTTAGAGTTTGCGGTGGGCTTTTATGATGCTTTGGGAGCAGGGCTATCGATCGAACGGGCTTATAAGGAAGGCTGTAAGGGCATTCGCATGGCAGGGATTGCGGAGCATCTAACCCCAGTTCTGAAGCAGAGAACCGCCAAAGCTGAGGTAGAACCGCAAAAGCAGGATTTGGACTCAGCCCCTGTAGAGCCTCTGATTTCGCCTCACGAACAAGTAGCCAACCCAACTGAAACCAAGTCTGCGGTGGGAGAGCTAGAGGAAGCGGGCGGTCAAGTGCCGCTAGATTCACCGTTTTATGTGGAGCGTCCGCCGATCGAGGCGCGTTGCTATGCGGCGATCGTCAAGCCAGGGGCATTGATCCGCATCAAAGCACCCCGGCAGATGGGCAAATCGTCTTTGACAATCCGCACGTTTGATCATGCGGGCAAGCATGGCTGTCGAGCCGTGTGGTTACAGTTGCAGCAGGTAGGTGAGGAACCCTTTGCCAGTTTGGATCGCTTTTTGCAGTGGTTGTGTCGACGAGTGACCGTTAAACTACGGCTCCAGGATAAGGTGGCGGAATATTGGCAGAGTGTTTCAGCTAGTACGGATAAATGCACCGATTATTTTGAACTCTATTTACTTGAAGAGATCAACGCGCCCCTGGCATTGTGTCTGGATGAAGTGGACGAAATCTTCAAGCATCCAGAAATTGCCAGCGACTTTTTTGGGCTGTTGCGATCGTGGCATGAGGAATCGAAGATTACTCCCGTCTGGCGCAATTTGCGGCTGGTGATTACCCATTCTGAAGAAGTCTACATTCCGCTGAATATCAACCAATCGCCGTTTAATGTGGGGGTGCCGATCGAGTTGCCACCCATGAATCGGGCACAGTTAGGTGATCTAGTTGAGCGGCATGGCTTGGCTTGGAGTGAGGCTGAGGTGGAATCGCTGATGGCAATGGTCGGCGGTCAGCCCTATTTGACGCGGGTAGCGCTTCAGCAGATTGCGTCGCGATCGCTGACTTTATCCCAATTTTTGCAGGTTGCCCCGACCCAGGAAGGGCTGTTTGGTGATCATCTATTTAAACATTTGCGACATTTGCAAAAACGAGAACTAGCGACGGCAATGAAGCAGGTAGTTGCGTCCGATCGCCCAGTGCAGCTACCGATCGCAGAGGCTTCTAAATTAGCGAATATGGGCTTGGTTCGGTTCCAGGGCAATGAGATCGCGCCGCTTTGCAACCTCTATCGCCAGTATTTTAGAGACGTGTTGAAATAGAAATAACTAGCAAGCAAAGAGGTGATAGGGTGCAGACGATTCAAGCCAAGAATCTTAATTTGAGCCAACTGGAGGAAAACTTTGGGTTGATCCGATCGCCGGATGCCCAATTTTTTTCTGAATGGCAACTGGACTTGTCTGAACTGGGTGAGGCTGAAAAACAGACGCTTGATGAAGTAAAAGTTGAGTTTGCCTACTTGTCCCAACAAGATGTACTGGAGCCGATCGTGAAGCTCGTGGTGCTGTCGCCTTTGCTGAGGATGGCGGGTTTTTTCCTCCCACCGTTTCGGATTACCGCTGAAAAGCAAGTCGAACTGGTAACGGAGGATGAAGAATTGGTGGTAAGGGGGTTGATTGATCTGCTCGTGTTTCGAGATCAGATTTGGGTCGTAACGATCGAGGCAAAGCGGGCAGAGTTTTCCCTCAAAGCAGCTTTGCCGCAGGTGCTGTTGTACATGATGGCAAGTCCGAGTCGGCACAGAACCCAGTTTGGTTTGGTGACGAATGGCAGTGAGTTTCGATTTGTCAAACTGCTGAAACAAGAAACGCCGCTCTATGCAACCTCGAAGCTGATGGCGATCGACGATAACGAGGATTTGTATACTGTGGCACAAGTGTTAAAACGATTGGGACAGTTAGCGCAGTCATGACAAATTTTTTATCCACCCTCGCTAAAAAACTGGTTGCTAAAAAACTAGGAGGCTTGGTGCTGCAATGACAGACTCCCCTGCTACCCCCTATGACTACCAAAGCGAAGGTGGCGCACTGCTGCTGGATGCGCCAACCTACGTCACGCGCCAAGCCGATGATGAACTGTATGAAGGGTTGAAAGCAGGACAGTTTTGCTATGTGCTGAATGCCCGCCAGATGGGGAAATCGAGCCTGAAGGTGCGAACGCTTCAGCGGTTGCGGGATGAGGGGATTGCCTGTGCAGCGGTGGACTTGCAGGGGATTGGCACTTCGGCAACGGAGGAACAGTGGTATTTCGGCATCATTAGCCGGATTGCCCGATCGCTGGGGTTACATCGCCAATTTAATCTAAATACCTGGTGGACAGAACAACCTCGCCTGTCTTATGTGCAGCGATTTGTCGAGTTTTTGGAGACGCTGTTGTTGCCTGCGATCGCGGAACCGATCGTGGTTTTCATTGACGAGGTTGACCTGACGCTGAACCTGGAGTTTCGGGATGACTTTTTTGGGGCGTTACGAGAGAGCTACAACCGTCGTGCCGACGAGCCAGAGTATCGCCGCCTGACGTTTGCGCTGTTTGGAGTGACAACGCCTTCAGACTTGATTCAAAACAAGCAGACGACCCCGTTTAATATTGGGCGACCGATTGACTTGACTGGGTTCCAACCCGCAGAAGCGCAACCGCTAATACCTGGACTGGCGGCAAAATCGGGCAAGCCACAGGTGCTATTGCAGGCAGTGTTGGACTGGACGGGGGGACAACCGTTTTTAACGCAGAAGCTGTGTAAGTTGGCACAGCTTGCAGACTCTGCACCAACAGAAGACCAGGAAAGCCAGTGGGTTGAGCAGTTGGTGCAAGCTAAGGTGATCGACAACTGGGAAACTCAAGACATTCCACCTCACCTGAAAACAATCCGCGATCGCCTCCTGCTCTCTGGTGAACAACGCACCGGACGATTGCTGGGGCTATATCAGCAGATTGTGCAGCAGGGAGAAATTACAGCAAATGATAGTCCTGAACAAGTAGAGTTGCGGCTAACGGGTTTGGTGGTGAAGCGAGATGGCAAGCTGCGCGTCTACAACCGCATCTATGAGCAGGTGTTTAATCAAACTTGGCTAGAGCGATCGCTGGCTGAGTTAAGACCCTATGGAGGCGCGATCGCGCTTTGGCT
>CASBQE010000029.1 GCA_949127665.1 Synechococcales cyanobacterium PMM_0083 | reverse complement strand
GCAACACACTTCTAATTTTGCCGAAAGACAATTTGGGAGAAGTCGTGGAGATCGACCGAAATGGACAGGTTGAGTCCACATTTGAATCAGAACGGTTTGAGCATTTGATGGAGCGGTTTGCGATCGCTTACAGCCAGATGCAGGTGACGGAATATCAACGGAATGAAGACCAAGACCGGGAACTATGATGGCTAGCCGTTGCTTATTAGGTGGAGAAGAACTGGAGAAGGTGATGCTGTCAAGCGATCGCCTGACGATGGGAATAAATCTCCTCAATCAGAAGGTCGCGTAGTTCGTTAGCAATGTCATCCGGTGGATTGCCAGCAAGTGCCCGTCCAATCAGACGTTCTGCTTCTCGCAGTTCGGTGCACTCTAATGCCAAGACAGCAGCACTGCGATGCAAAACAGAACGAGTTGGCTCCAGGTCAAGGTGGTTAGCCACCGCATCCGCTGCCTCACGTTCTTTCTGAAAAGCGGCTCTAGCAAACTTGGCAACTTGAGCAGCATTACCCTCTTGCCGAGCTAAAACAGCCCGGTCTACTAATTCCATTGCTTCTTGATGAAGGGTTTCTACGTTCTGCATGTTTGAACGACGCGAGATCTGGGAGTACCAAACTCGACAACGGCGACATAGCCGGGGGCTACAGCATCCGAGGGAGCAATTTGCTTTAGCTTCATATTAACTCTTGATTGAATCGTACTTTTAGTTCCTTTACGAATGCCTGAAACTTCAAGTCGGGCTTTGCGTTGAAACAGAGTACTAGCGTCATTTGCGGAACCAAGCCAAAAATCAAAGCCGAATCCTTTGCCTCTCACGGAACGCTCCATTACAGTGAGTCCGGTCAGATATGTATGAGTAGCGCGGCGATCGCATAAGCTCCGTACTCGGTTGCCACTTCTTCGTCAGCATTGAATCGACGAATGGTTTCATCTGTCGCATCCCACAAAACTTCAATCTCCCCCTGCTGCATACCCTCAACTTGAAGACTAACGCGATCTCGATGTCCCTGTTCTTCAAGACAAACAGCGGCAGCTTCAGCACAGGTTGCTCCAAACGTAGTTGACCAGCTTGGACGCTCAGGTTTGTTTTGGTACAGGTCACGAAGAAAAAGAGGTTCAAGTTGAAAGCTGTCAGCCATACACAAATTAATCTTCACTCTACAGAACTGGTAGTACTTATGACTCCCCTGCCTTACGTAAGGTCGGGCGGTCTTAGATTCGTGAAATTTGTCGCTCCATAATGTTTATCAATCATCTTGGCACTGGTTCCAGTCCACCGACCGATCGCCGTGCTATTAATGTGCGCCTCAACACAGAGGCTGATGAAGGTGTGTCTACACTGGTAGCTCTTGCGATAAGGAACGTTACATTTATCTAAAATCGATTGCCATGCCCGACTGGAGAAATTGTGTTGATCAATAAATTTTCCTCTAGGGCTACGAAATAAAAATCCTTCCAGGTCAGAAGAATCAGGGTTCAGATCCTTCAGGATTGCTTGAACTTCAGCCGTGATGGGGAAATCTCGCTTTCTCTGGGTTTTCAAGCCTTCCTTCAAGACTAACCCTCGCTCAGATACGATAACTGACTGTCTGGATTTGATCACACCGTCCCCAGCGTGCTTCCATCGCAAGGCGATCACCTCCGACGGGCTAGCAGCCGTAAAAAAGAGAAACCTGACGTAATTTGTGTAGTGCTTGCAGTAGCGATCGCTGGCGAAGGTGCTAATAATCAGGTCTCGCTCTTCCTTTGTAAATGGATTGACATCTTCATCCTCAGATAATCCTTTTGGAACTCTAACCTTCATGGTCAGGAAAGGATTAGATTCAATCAGTCCATCTTCCAATGCCCAGCTACAGCAAGCTTTCAGTTGAGTTAAGCACCGTTTGGCAGCATCAGGAGTCAGATTTGCTAGCAAGTGATCCCGGATCAGGGCAACATCTTCAAGTTCCCTACTCGGAAGTTTGCTGATATGATTCCGGTGTTTTGCAAAGTCCTTGACGTAGGTACTTGGGCTGACTTGAGGCTTTTTGAACTGTGAATACTTCTCCCACAACTCAGCCAGAGAAGGTTGCACTTTAGTGCTTGAATTGGGGGAAATTGGGGGAATTGCTGAAACAGTTGTCAGGGAAGCAGTGGGCTTGTACTTTCTCAGACTCAGGTCAATTTCTCCGTAGTCAATATCCCGCTGAATCATTCTTACGGTGTCGCCTACCCGTTGCCGATTCAGGGGCGAGTCATCGTAGCCTGTGGAGATATAGAAACGTTTCCGCTTAATCTCACCATTTTCCTCAACTGGGTAGGAAAAAACGATTTGTAGGCGACCTTTTGTGGTTTTGAACTGAACAGCCCCTTTGCTACTCTTGGTTTGCTTATCTTTGGAATACATTAGGAAAACACTCAGCAGTACAAACGCATCAACTTAAGTATAAATGTACTGCAAGCAATTTTCCCCCAATTTTCCCCCAATTCGTCCCCCAAACTGACCTAACAATACCCAAAAACAGAACAGATGTTTTGAGATCCAGAAAATCAAACAGCCCTGAACCGTTTGAACTCAGGGCTGTTTGCTTGATTTAGTTGAATGCCAGGAACCGGACTTGAACCGGTGACACGAGGATTTTCAGTCCTCTGCTCTACCAACTGAGCTATCCCGGCAGACCGCACAATTTAGCGCTTAACTAACTTAACAAATAACGGTAGCTAAGTGCAAGGAAATCCAGCAATCCTCATCTTAACCGTAGCGCCATGATGGAAGTGGTTTCTCGCAGGTAGGTGCCAGGATTCAAATCTTGTCCTGATTTAGCAGAAACGACAGCATTAAAATTGCGCTGGTCAGCCACTGAGATTTCAGCGATCGCGGCAAGTTGTTCGCGGGCTTGGGCATAGGCAGGAGTGCCAATCGGGACTTTTTGCAGAAATGCGATCGCGGTTGATTGCCGTCCACTAGCCGCCTCAGCAGTGGCTTGTTGTAACCACTGGTCTGCTTGTTGGTTTAGCTTTGCCCTATACTCAGTCAGTTTTTGCTCCATCACTTCGTCTATAAATGAGCCGCCGGGGATTTTTTCGAGCGTGGTCAGCGCCGCTAAAAAGTTTTGCTGTTGGGCATAATCAGCCGCCGCCTTGAGTATTGATCGGGCGCGAATTTGTGCTTTACGAGAATATTCCACCACTTTTTGCTGGGCGATCGCCTCAGCAGGGGTGCCTTGAGGAATTTGCCCTAAATAGGTCAATGCTTCAGTAAAATCTCGCAGAATGGCGCGATCGTACGCTTTTTGCAGGTCTGCTTGGGCTTTGACCGCTTGTTTCGCAGTGTATTCATCAATTTTGGTTTGGGCGATCGCCCCGGCACTGGTTTCTGGCACAATCTGCTTCAGCGTGGTCAATGCAGCAGTAAAATCACGGTCTTGAGCGCGATCGTAGGCAGTTTGCAGCAAATTTTTAGAATCAACCTCCGCCTTCGCAATAACTTGTTTTTCTAGAGCTTTTCCCCTATCCATCCAGTAAGGAATCTTTGTAGACATTGACTGAGTGAGTTGGCGTGCTTCTGACCAATTACCATTGTCCAGGGCTTGCTCGGCTTGTTGTAAAGTTTGGGTTGCAGTAGTCCAATCTTGCAGCCACGCACTGGAGACAGTCTGTGTTCGCTCAGGTTTTATTGCCCCAGCTTGCAGAGGACGCTGGGGCTTTTGCAGCTTTTTGCTGAGCTTTCCCAAAATTGGGTTTGGCTGCGACCAGTTGACTGAGTTCAATAAACTCAAGCCAATCGCTGCGACGATCGCAGTCAGGGCAGTGCCGCCAACGCCAATTCGCACAGAAGGATGGGCGATCGCGCTGATCAACAATCGTGTCAGAAAGAAAGGCTGATTCGTGACGGACGTTACGATAATTTCGCGATCTGTTTCAGTGATCTCTGCTTGGGCATTGGGTGCAGTTGCAGGGACAATTACCGTGACCACAGTGCCAGATGGATGACTTTCCACGGGCGATTCCCGAAGGGATTCTCCTTCGGAGACGCTTCGCGAACGTTTCACGAATCGCGCCTCATTTTGAGGAGGATACACCGCTTGCAATGCCTCAAGTGCTTCCCCAGCCGAGCTAAACCGCTGTGATAGATCCCACTGCACCATCCGATTTACCACTCCGATTAGTCCACGATTGAGTGCCGAGATCGCCTCTTCATAGTGAGGTAGCCACAGCACCTTCCCCGACTGCGGATCGATTTGAAACTGCGTCGGATGTTTGCCCGTCAGCGCTTGGATAGCAATCATTCCGATCGCATACACATCGCTGGCAGCGCACGGCAGTCCTTGAAGCTGTTCCAAAGGTCGATACCCTTGCTCCGATAAATGCGTCAGATCGCCTTCCAGTCCGTACGCCATCAAGCACTCTTGCTGGATCTGCGGCATACTGCCAAAATCAATCAGAACTAATTGCCCCGCCTGCCCTCGCAACAGGTTGTCTGGCTTGACGTTTCCGTGCAGCCCACCCCGCTCGTGGATAAATGCCAAAGGTTCTAGCACTTCTTGCAGTAGCACTATCACCTCGGTATCGCTCCAGGGTTGGTTGGGGATTAATTCTTGGCTCAGCGATCGCCCCTCCACAAACTCCTGCACCACATAAAACCCTTTGTCATCCTCAAAGCAAGCAAGCAACTGAGGAATTTGTTCATGAGTGCCAAACGCTTCCAGCAGTGCCGCCTCATTGGCAAATAGGCTGCGAACCAATTCGGCATAGTTTGGTATTTCTGGGATCTGCTTAAAATGGTGAATGATGCACTCTGACTGGCTAGGACGGCGCAAATCTTGGGCAAGGTAGGTGCGTCTCCAAAGACGAGCCGCTAAAATTTCATTGATTTGGTAGCGTTCATCGAGAGGCTGGTTAAGTTCAGGATAGTGAATAACCGCAGGGGACACCACATTTGACATAAGAACACATCCGAAGGTTGGGTGATGACAGAAAACGATTTACAGAATCAGCGGATGGCACCTGGGCAAACCCAAGAGCTGCTACGCGCCACATCACGCTAAATCAGGAAACATGATTCACGGCTGCTAAGTTTTTCTGTCATTTCGGCTGTTTTCCGGAACAACCCAATCAAACTAAACGACTAAAGATATGAAGCAAGGGTAAATTTTCTCCTTTGCTCTCCAAAACATCGGCTCGAAACCTTCTCGGTGCAAACGGAGAGGGTTTCGGACTTCTTTTGGATAGTGCCACAAAGTCCAAAGCGTTCGGTGCGGAGTGTCTCCCTCAGACTGGGTCTGCTTCACAAACAAAGGCGATCGCTAAATGGATTGGCTAGTGGGCGTAGGCGTGGGGCTTTTTTGCACTTGTTCGGCTCGTTGGGTTGATGTGGCGCTCATCTGATTGTTGCCCTCTGCTTTGTAAAGGTCAGCAGCTTTTCTGAAATCATCGATCGCGCCTTGCCGATTCCCTTTCTGACCAAACGCGATCGCCCGGTTAAACAAAGCATCTGCATAGCTAACATCCAGTTGGATTGCTTGAGTATAAGCCCGAATTGCCTCATCCAATTTTTTCTGATTGGCAAAAACGTTGCCCTGATTGTTATGTGCCCTTGCCGCAACAATGTTAGATGGATTGAGTTGCAGCGTTTGGCTGAACTTTTGGAAAGCACCGTCCAAATTTTTCTTCGCAAATAAAGCATTGCCCAAATTTAAGTGGGCAACCGCCAGTTTGGGTTGGAGCGCGATCGCCCGACCTGCATCCTCCAGCGCATCATCCTGTCGTCCTTGGTCAAATCGGGCATGACTGCGGTTGCTGTAAGCTTCCGCAAAGTTTTTGTTAAGGGTCAGCGCCTTGGTGTAATCATCCACTGCTGCATTCACCTGACCGATTCGATGATGGGCAAACCCGCGATTGAGAAATGTAGTGGCATCTTGCGGGTTGAAGCGAATCGCCTGGTCAAAATCCTGAATCGCTGCGGCATACTGTCTCTGCTGATTTTTTTGGTTGCCCGACTCCACAAATTGCCGAGCTAGTTTTGGGTCAGCCGGGACTGTATTCCACTGACGAAGCGCCAGCCAACTACCACCAATTATTCCCAACAGAACCAAAGGTAATCCTAGTGTGATCAGCAATGGATGGCGATTGCGCTTAACTTTTGAAGGTGATTCTACAACGACAGCTTGAGCAGGGGTAGAAGTGGACGATGCAGGGGCAGAATCCATAGGTTGATCCGCAGGAGTCGCAGCCCCGGCAGAAGGCTCTGTCGCTGGCAAGGTGACGTTTTTTTGAGATGTGGGATCAACAGGCGGTGGATTGGAAGGGCTGGCTGCATCAATATCCATTCTGCGTTTGACCATTTGCCCTCTTACGCCCGTTAGATTGGCTGGATGACTAACCTCGCCAGCAGCAGGAATTTCCGCAGAGGGAATCTCGGTAGCAGGAATCTCGGTAGCAGGAATTTCCGCAGAAGGAATTTTTGTAGCCGGAATTTCCGTAACAGGAATTGCGATGGGCGGATTGAAGCTTAACGGTGAAATAGTTGGAGTGTCACCACGGGGCAAAACGGTTGCGGCTGATTGCACATCCAAGCGGTGTTCAATTTCCGCCACATCCTCGTTGGGTAGTTGCAACACTTGCTGGAGGGCTTCAAGCTCATGGCGATCGCTCTGTCGCAAAGGAGTCTGTCGGTCGTTTGCGTCTGCCATCATCCGTTCTAGCACCTGTTCATAAAGCGTCAGATCATTTTGACGAGGCTTGGGTTGCAGCCGACTGGCAGATGAACCCGTACTGATTAACCCGGTATCGCTATCGGTCAAGCTCAGCGCTTTTTGCCACTGCCGTAGTTTCCGGTAGACCTCTTCTTTGGGATTCATTGTGTCCCTTGTGTCAGCTTAGAGAAAAGTTCGTCATACAACTGTACCCGCTGTTGACGCTCTTGAAAGGGACGTAATACGTCAGCTTCGATATCGGCTGCATCTTGAGGCGACAAGCCTAAATGTTGGCGAAAGGTATTTAGAGTATTACGCCCCGATAAAATCCGAAATTCAGTGGTGTCGATTTCGCTAGTTTGAGCTATTTTTTCTAAAAACTGACGATATTGCACGGTAGGAGTTTGGCTGGGAACCTGCAACACCAATTGATTGGCGGTGTCTTCTGAGCCGTAAAACTGCGGGTGCTGATCGGGGGCGGCAACCTGAAGCTTGCGCTGAGCATAGTAATGCAGTTCTTTGACGGTGAGGCTGCCGTCGCAGTCGATATCTGCTGCACCCGTTGACGCACCCTCTGCCCAATAGCGCGTGTAGCTCCAGGCATCCAGGCTATCGGGTTCGGGCAAATGTTGGGTGGAGGTTGTGGCAGACAAAATTACGCGGCGATCGCCAATCAAATGATTGTAGGTATCTTCCATTGGGGTTTCGCCTTCCGTGGGAGAGATCCCGCCCGTTTGGCGAAAGCAGCAGTCAAACATAACGACTTGTCGCCCAGCGGGGCTAGTGTCCATGACATTGTGTAAAAATCTGACAGGCATGGTGCGGGAGCGAATTAGGTTGCCGCGATCGTCTAGCGTCGTATGGGGAGCCGCAAAGTAAAGCTGTCCATCTACATCTTTAATGCCATAGCCCGAAAAAAAGAACAGAACTTGATCGGTTTTCTCGCAATGACGAAACAGTTGCTCGATCGCTTCCATCATGTCGAGCAAACTGGGATCATTCAGCGTTTGCACCTCAAAACCAGAGGATGTTCCTTGCAGCGCTCGTTTTAGCACTTCCACGTTGGTTCGAGCTTTTCGCAAGGGAGGAAACCCCATATCACACACACTAACCCCCACTAGCAGCGCGATCTTTCCCACAACTTCCCCTTAAGCTCCTCAAGTTCTTGCCTGCCCACATTATGCGCCGTTAGCAGTGTAGGCTAGCCTTGCCAGGTTGGCTCATTTTACAGGATTAAATTTTGCGGAAACGGGAAACGATGAGTGACGAATTGCGAATGACAAATGGCGAATGACAAATGGCGAATGACAAATGGCGAATGACAAATGGCGAATGACAAATGGCGAATGACAAAT
>CASBQE010000028.1 GCA_949127665.1 Synechococcales cyanobacterium PMM_0083 | reverse complement strand
GGGTCAAACAGAATATGAGTGGCACAGGCAGAGGCGATCGCAGATCCCATCTTGTCGCCATAGATATCATACAACTGCTCTAAACTCTGAATGCCGAGCATAAAGCACGCGCCATTCGAGCGGTATTCGTTAATCCACTGAGGCAGACGCTCAAGTTTCAATGATGGCAATTCATCCAGAGAGATCACCAGTGGATCTTGACGCGGCTTGGAAAGATTTGCCACAATCTCCAAATGCAACGCTGCCGCCAATAAAGGACCAACCACACTGCGACGAGCATCATCCAGCTTAAAGATAATCATCTGTCGTCCCTGGAGAGCGGTGGGAATATCGGACTTGCCCAGAAACACCCGCAGCAAATCAGCCTGAATAAAGCTGCTAAAGGTTGCCGCAGCAGTCGTCAAAATGCCTGAAATTGTTTTCTCCGCATCCTTGGCTGCCAAAAAATTATTAAAGCTAGTGGCAACCCACTCGTCCATTTGCCGAGTTTGCACCGCATAATCAAGTCGATGCACCAGATTGGGCAGGCGCAGCACTGCGTAGAGCATAGCAAAGTCCGGGTAAGGGGTTGCCTTGATCAATTGTAGTAATGCCCGTGCCAGCAAATCTCCTGCCTTGGTAAAAAACTCATCGCTTTTGCCTCCCAACGAGGCATTACGGTTAATCACCTGAGCGATTTCCCCTGCCATCACTGAATCTCGTGGGTCACGGATGAAGTCTACGGGATTGAGCACGCCACTGTAGGGTTCTCCGGGCGCAAACACCCAGACTTGATAGCCATAGCGAGCCGCTAGAGGTGCATGGAGTTCCATTTGGCTCCCTTTTTTATCGTAGAGGATGACTGGAATTCCCTGGACATAGGCACTCTCCAACGCCGAATCCATCGCGCTAAAGGTCTTGCCACTACCCGGCTTCCCAATCACCAACAGGCTGCGTTGGGCATCGGGCAGGTAGACGGTCGGTGATGCTCTTAACAGAGTCTGCAAGCGAGTTGCTAGCACTGATGGACGATGCAAGGTTCCCATCCAATACCGAGGTTTGCCGCACCATAGCGTCACCCGATCGTGCCGTTGCTGACGCAGTTGCTTGAGTGCCAGCCCTGTCGCTGCCAGTTGCTCGGCTCTACCCGACATCCGCCCTGTGGTGATTTTGCCTCTGCCTTTGCCTGCAATCAGCATCACCAGTGCCATCAGTAGAAATGCACCCATGAATCCCCAGCCTTTGGGGTTGTTGTAGTCCCGAAACACGCTGGTAAACGGCACCAAATAGTTGTTAGGGGATACCGCAATGATCGGCTGGGAAGACTCGGAGGAAGGTTTGAAAAATAAGGGCATAGCTAGAGGGGCGATCTCGCATCGGTAAACATCGCTATTCAGCTTGCGAAATTTGCGGCGTTTCCTCCAGTCCCAATTAGAGGATTCGTGATCTCCCAATCAGGCGTTGACAGATCGTGATGGACTGGGAACCTGCCGACTGGCATAGACACCCGACGTTGTTTGGGTGACCAATGCTGATCACGATTTCTGACCTCCATCGAATTCAGTCTGACCGTAACCAACACATCCCCTCCTATACCCATCACAATCCTCATCTCCAAGAGCAGCTACAGCGAGTCATTCAGCAGTGGCATCTAGGATTACCAATCCAACCATTCCTAGATGCTGATCCTGTGCTTGATGAATTGATTTATCAGGTGCAAACATTACTCCCAAATTTATTCAAACCCAATAAAAAACTGTATTTGCATAAGCCTATTTATACCATTCTCAACGTGGAGGATATGGCTCATACTATCCAGGTAGACGCGAATTTAGGTTTCCGGCACGGCATTCCTAAACTATTTGAGTGGGAAGTGCGCTCTCCCAAATTAAACTGGAGCGATCTCGTCAAGCTATGGACAGTTACCCAGCATTTTGCGATCGCCCCCAGCGATGTGAAACTAATCGTCGTTGCCTTGCATCCAGACCAGATAGCTCAAAAAATGACGCATGGGTGGACTGATGACTTGCATCAGCAGACGCAGGAATGGTTGATGATGCAGCTATCAGTGAATGAGAAGCATCCCCAATCAGCCGTTGTGCATGAACCTGAAGTAGATCCACTGTGGGCGACGATCACGAACCTGGAGGCGATCGCTGAAGTGATGATATAGTACAAAGACTCTATTCTGTTGCGGCATGAAAACCGACAGCCTGTTTCACAGATTGTTCTCCGACCATCCAGAGCTTGTGTTTGAGCTAATGGGTGAGGATGTTCCAGCAGCGGTGTCTTATACCTTTGGTTCCCAGGAAGTGAAGCAAACTAGCTTCCGGCTCGATGGCATTCTCACCCCGCCTGAACAAGCGCCAGACTCGCCAATCGTGTTCGTAGAGGTCATGGGGTACCGCGATAACAGCCTCTACTTCAGCTTCTTCGCCGAAATCTTTCTTTACCTGAAAGACTACACCCCTATGAACGATTGGCAGGCGGTTCTGATTTTTAGCCGTCAGGGCTTAGACCCTGGTCTATCGGTGCATTTTCGAGACTTTGATAATAACTCTCGGTTTCGCCGCATTTATCTAGACCAGCTTCCAGCAGAGGCGGTGGATCGTTCGTTAGAATTGGGCGTATTGCAGTTGATTGGGGTGAAAGAAGAAAATGCCCCTGACCGCGCTAGACAACTCATCCAACGGGCACAACAAGAAGCTACGGATGTTGCAGAACAGCAGCGAATTGTAGAATTGATCACAACAACACTGGTCTATAGTGCGATTCGTTGAAACGGGAAACACGGGGAAATCCCGTACATAGCGTTTCCAGATCAAGTTAGCAAGCGCTACGAAGGTCTGAACTTCTCGATTGATGAGGGTGCAACTTCCAG
>CASBQE010000027.1 GCA_949127665.1 Synechococcales cyanobacterium PMM_0083 | reverse complement strand
GAGCCTGTGGAAACTTTGCCAATGTGCAAGACAGGGCAAATAAACGAGCATCAGATTTAGAGTACTTTGACCGACGGGCATATTGATAACCTCGATAAGTTATCAATCCGTAGCCGCCTGATAATATCAAACTCAACCCTTGTGTGAGCCATGCGGTTGACAGAATCATAACTGGAACCCCAATTCCCCAAATCTTAATGCTCCGGGTTTCTTTGACCCAGTGTTTTTCTGGCGGTGCGCCATGCAGCCATGCTCCTTCTGCATAAGCATGTCCTGCCCGCACAGAACGCTTCCACCATTGCTCAAAACGGGTCATTTGAGCATCATGCAGCGTCATTTCACAGTCGATCCGCAAGACCCTGCCGCCGTTCTGCCGCAGGCGAACACACATTTCGGGTTCTTCGCCAGCAATCAGATTGGGGTTATATCCACCCACTGCTTGCAGCGCCGAAACACGCATGAGGGCATCGCCACCGCAGGCTTGCGCGTCTCCAATGGGCGTATCCCATTCAATATCGCAAAGGCGGTTATAAATAGAGGCATTGGGAAACCGTTCGCGTCGCCGTCCACAGACAACAACGACTTCGGGATGCGCCTCTAAGGCTTGTTGGGCGTGACTTAGCCAAGTTGAAGCAATTTCACAGTCGCCATCCACAAATTGAACATACTGAATGTGAGGTTCAAGTTCTATCAGTCGTGCGAGTCCAGCGTTACGGGCACGAGCAGCGGTAAACGGAATCGAGAGATTCAGTTCAACCACTTCCACTCCAAGCGATCGCGCCATTTCAACGCTGCCATCGGTGGAACCCGAATCGACATACACCATCTGAGCAACGTTACCCACGACTGACTGTAAACACTGACGCAGGCGATCGCCCTCGTTGCGTCCAATGGCAACTAATCCAATCTGGCTCAAGCTCAACCTCCTCTAAGAAAACGTTACTTTCAGTATTCCCTCGTTTTCTACTAGAACACAAAACTTTTTAAAGTTTGCTTCAAGTTCTTAATAAAGTAGTAAAGCTTACATTAAGCGATAAAGCTCAAGCCGGATGTGCAAACTTTTCTAAAGTGTCAAGCTTATGTTAAGCGGATAACATTTATCCGTACATATTTTTGAAAGTATCAAATGGGTTTGTAGTGGGGGTCTTATGTCTACTCATTAGGGCAAGGGCACCTACAAGAAGTGCCCCTACCCCTACATCTTTGAAATTGCCGATTTAATCAGCCTAAAGGCTCATCTCCAACATTCGTTGAATAGGTTGCAGTGCAGCCGTTTGAATCTCCTGAGACAAAGTGATTTCCGGAGTCCGATTTTTCATACATAGATACAGCTTTTCCAGGGTATTCAAACGCATGTGAGGGCACTCATTGCAGGCACAGTTGTTGATCGGCGGTGCCGGAATGAATTTCTTGGCAGGTTCAACTTTTTGCATCTGATGAATGATGCCGGGTTCCGTTGCCACAATGAATTCTCTGCTGGAACTTTGCTGGACATAGTTGAGCAACGCAGTCGTGGAGCCGATGTAGCTAGCATGGCGCAGAACAGCGGGTTCACATTCGGGGTGAGCGATCGCTTCAGCAGTGGGATATTGCACCTTTAACTGAACCATCTTTTTTTCCGAAAAGGTTTCATGCACCATGCAGCTTCCTTGCCACAGCACCATCTCCCGTCCCGTTTGCTCTATCACATATTTACCCAGATTGCGATCGGGGGCGAAAATAATCGGTTGATCTTTGGGCAGTTGCCGAACAATTGATACAGCGTTGGAACTCGTGCAGATGATGTCACTCAGCGCTTTAATCTCTGCCGTACAGTTTATGTAAGAAATTACCAAATGTCCGGGGTGAGCAGCTTTAAACTGAGCAAATTCTACAGGTGGGCAACTATCGGCAAGCGAACAACCTGCATCCAAATCGGGCAGCAATACCAGCTTATGAGGATTCAAAATTTTTGCAGTTTCTGCCATGAAATGAACCCCGGCAAAAACGATCACCGCTGCACTAGTGTCAGCGGCTTGCCGTGAAAGACCCAGAGAATCGCCAATGTAGTCAGCAATATCTTGAATATCAGGATCTTGATAGTAGTGCGCCAAAATGACGGCATTGAGTTCTTGCTTCAGGTCAGCAATTGCAGCAAACAGGTCGCGGGGGAAGAAATCTGTTGCCTGAGTATTGAAGTTGGGTCGGGTTGTTGTAAACACAGCAATAGCACCTATCAGCAAAACTTTATTAATTATAGTATTTTCTACCAAAACAAGGGGCGAATTGAGCTTCGATAATTTACAAGCTCTTTGAATGCTGAATTCAGAGGAAAATAATAAAGATCTTCTGAATAACCGCTATTTATGTCTCTCGTGATTCCCCTCAATATCAACCAAATCAATACTCTTGAT
Organism: Synechococcales cyanobacterium PMM_0083; assembly: GCA_949127665.1. Lineage (GTDB taxonomy): Bacteria > Cyanobacteriota > Cyanobacteriia > Leptolyngbyales > Leptolyngbyaceae > ULC077BIN1. The sequence continues at coordinate 1,128 of CASBQE010000027.1, read as the reverse complement.
CTCAGTCTTGCTCAGTCCACACTAAACCCGTTGATCGAACTTGGTTCCCTCTCTAAATACGAGCAGCAGCTTTCCTTTCAAATCACCTTTCCCCGCGATCCTCAAGATCCTCGTGAACTCTCTGAAATTCCTGAAGTTCGCCTTTGGTTTGTCCGGCTGGATGCGCTTTACCCTTGGTTGCCTTATCTGCTCGACTGGAAAGCCGGAGAACTGGCGCGCTATACTGCGATGCTTGTGCCGCATCAGTTTCATCCCAAAAATGGCATTCAATATAATCCAGAAGCTCTAGAAATATTTGTGATGCATAAAATCTTTATCGTGACCCGTTGGATGGAAACACAAGGGATAGAAGGGCGATCGAGCTTAAAAGCAATGGCACAAATGTTTGGGTATGAGTTAGAGGACGGGTTGTTTGACCTGCTTTCAACTTAATGGTTATCGTCCACTCATGAATGATGAAGATTTAGAATAGGAACAGTCTTCGTTGGTTAGAGTCATCATGGTTACGCTGTCGCCTGCTTTGCAAAAACGCCTTGCCACTCCGCTAAACATTGGTCATGTGGAGGTAAACAGTCGCGTATTACAATCCCCTTTGTCGGGCGTGACGGATATGGTGTTTCGGCGGCTGGTGCGGCAATATGCGCCCACTTCGATGATGTATACCGAAATGGTGAATGCTACTGGGCTGCACTATGTGAAAGAATTGCCCAAAATTATGGAAGTTGACCCTGCCGAGCGCCCCATCAGCATTCAGCTTTTTGATTGTCGCCCTGATTTTTTGGCAGAAGCAGCACAAAGAGCAGTCAAGGAAGGCGCAGACACGGTGGATATCAACATGGGCTGCCCAGTGAATAAGATTACCAAAAACGGCGGTGGTTCCTCTTTGTTGCGGCAACCAGAACTGGCGGAAGAGATTGTGCGATCGCTGGTGAATGCAATTGATGTGCCTGTCACCGTTAAAACTCGCATCGGCTGGACGGATCAGGAGATCAACATCCTTGATTTTGCGAGTCGGATGGAAGCGGCTGGGGCGAAGATGATCACGGTACATGGACGGACTCGCGCTCAAGGCTATAACGGCAATGCTAAGTGGGAATGGATTAAAAAAGTGAAGGATATTCTCTCGAT
>CASBQE010000026.1 GCA_949127665.1 Synechococcales cyanobacterium PMM_0083 | reverse complement strand
GCCTGCGATCGTGGTGCCGTAGGTGGTTGCCAGGGTATAACCAGTTAGAGTTTGAAAGCTTAAACCTGTACCTTTGCCTGAAGTGTAGAAGTCGTTCAGGCTCGTCCCTGGGTTCCCTTGCTGAATTTGTTGATAGATAGCAGCGGTACGAGCCATTTCCCAGCCCAAACCGTCGCCAATCATAACGATAACGTTCTTAGCCATGAGAGCAATAATCCTTAGTTAACTGTGAATGAGCGAATGGAGCTTGAGCGATGGAGGTAAATTGATGAAGAAAGCGATCGCTTTCAATCAATTTCGTTACGTGTGATACGTAATATCCCTTAGATACCATCCCACTTGAAGGTTAAGAAGAGGTCGAACTTACGTTAAAACACGGTAGATAAAATATGTAGATATGATGAAGTTGCAATATGGATATGATGAAGTTGCAATATGGATGTGATGAAGTTGCAATATGGATGTGATGAAGCTGCAAAGTTTCTAGGCTAATAGCGTGGCGTATTCTGGGCAGTTTTATGATGCGAGTCTGCCCTCCGTGCAACCTTAGCGAAGTTCTCCATCGGAAGTAGAAGTCCCACGGAAATCGCGCTCACCCTAGCTTTGAAATTAAGCGGCGGCAGAGTAAACTTGAGCATCGATCACTGCTTGATAGTAGTTGTGCAGTTGGTGGGTGGCGGCGGACCAACTCCAGCATTCCGCCTCTTGACGGGCATTGTGGCGCAGCATGGCTTGTTCTTGAGGATTTGTCAAAAGTCGCTGAGTTGCCGCGATCGCCCCTTGCTCATCGGTTGGATCAAACAAAAAGCCATTCACTCCGTCTTCCACAATGTCAGGAATGCCGCCCGATCTCGCTGCCACCACCGGACAGCCTGCCGCCATCGCTTCCAGCAACACTAAGCCCAAGGTTTCAGTGCGCGACGGAAAGACAAACGCATCCGCCGACGCAAACGCTGCACCGAGATCTAAGCCTTGCAAGTAGCCGACAAAGTAAGTGGCGGTTCCTTCAAAATGCTTTTCTAGCGTCTGCCGATGCGGTCCATCGCCGACTAATGCCAATCGGGCATTGGGAATCGAGTCTAAAACGGGCTTGATTTGCTCAATTTCTTTTTCGGCAGAGAGACGACCGACATACAGCAGCAAGGGCGAATCAGGATTGCCTTGAGTTAAGCGCGATCGCATCTCTCGGCTTGCCATGTGGGGTTGAAACATCTCCGTATCCACACCCCGCTGCCACAAATCTACCCGCTCAATCCCATGCTCGGTTAATGCCTGCACCATTGCCGTCGAGGTGCAAAGATTCAGTTGCGCCTGATTATGCCCTACTTTGAGTAATTCCCAGACCAGTCCTTCCAGCATTCCTAGCCCATAGTGCTGTAGATATTCTGGGATATGGGTGTGATAGGAGGCAATCAGCGGAATGTTTAGCGTTTTGCTATAAAAAATACCAGCCAACCCCAGCACGGCAGGGTTGACCACATGAATAATATCGGGCTTAAATTGGGTCAATGCTTCCCCGATCGCCGGTCGAGGCAGCGCCATTTTCAGCTCTGGATACAGCGGCATCGCAAAGCCCGAAACTCCGTAAATTTTTGCCCCTTTATATTCCGTCAAGCCGCCATCTGGAGAGATCACCAACACCTGATTGCCCATGCGCTGTAGCTGCTCTACGGTATGACGCAAGCGGGTGACAATGCCGTCAACCTTGGGCAAAAAAGTTTCAGTGAACAGGGCAATACGCATAGATGGATGCTTTAGTAGATGGGGCTAACGTTGAGGCAGTGTGCGTTGAGGTAGCGTGCAAAGACCATGAACGCCAATGGATACCATAATGCCGCCTAACAAAACTCCAATTCCTTCGGCAAAGCAGTTAATTCGATGTCGATTTTCAGCCGCTTGAGCAATGGATAGTTCGCGCAAGTCCGCCCCCGATTTTGCTAGTTTCTGGTAATTGTGGTAGCTCCTGTCTAACGCTGACCATTCTGGAAACAGGTAAAAGGTGCTAATGGCGATCGCCCCCAATCCAGGGGCGATCGCCGTCGAAACCAATAGAAACACACGAGCGCCCATCGGGGTTACCGTTTCCAGGTGACTTTGGGCATAATCTGCGACTCGTCTACGCGGGTTTTGTATTTGACCGCCACATTGAGTAGCGAATCCAGCAGCGAATTCGAGAGGTAGTGAGGCTCCAAGCCGAGATCCAGCAGGTTTGTGTTTTTGGCATTGAAGTAGTGTTCTTCTTTTTCAATCCGAGGATTTTCCAAATGTTTTACCTCAACCTTTAAGCCAATTTTGTCCCCCGCCTTTTCGACCATAGAGGCTAGGTCACTAACACTGAATAGTTCAGTGAACTGGTTAAACACCCGAAACTCACCGGGAGATGCTGGAGTGGCGATCGCCAATTCCACACAGCGCACCGTATCCCGAATATCCAAGAAGCCGCGAGTTTGTCCGCCCTTGCCATACACTGTCAGCGGATGCCCAATCGCCGCCTGCACACAAAAGCGATTGAGCGCCGTGCCAAACACGCCATCGTAATCCAACCGATTCACCAGCAAATCATCCATAGCGGTTTCATCGGTCAACACGCCGTAGACCACGCCCTGATTCAGGTCAGTTGCCCGCAAGCCCCAAATGCGACAAGCAAAATGGATGTTGTGAGAATCATGCACCTTGCTCAGGTGATACATGCTGCCGGGTTGTTTGGGATAGGGCAAAGTGTCTTTGCGCCCGTTGTGCTCGATCGTGATGTAGCCCTCTTCAATATCAATGTTCGGAGTGCCATATTCGCCCATCGTGCCCAGCTTAACCAAGTGACAATCGGGGAAGTCCTCTTTCATGGCGTAGAGGATATTCAACGTGCCGACGACGTTATTCACTTGAGTCATGACCGCGTGTTCGCGATCGATCATCGAAAAAGGCGCGGATCGCTGTTCGCCAAAATGGACGATCGCTTCCGGTTCAAACTGCCGCAGCGTCTTACTCAAAAACTCGTAGTTTGTGATATCGCCAATAAACAGGTCAATGTTTTTGCTTGTCAACTCCTGCCAGCGCTTGAGACGTTGCTGAATCGGCGCGATCGGGGTGAGAGTTTCCACACAAAGCTCATTATCCCAATGCCGCCGCACCAAATTGTCGAGAATGCCAACCTCATATCCCTGTTTGTTGAGGTAGAGCGCGGTCGCCCAACCGCAATAACCATCACCACCGATTACTAGGACTTTCATCTTGCATGTGCTTGCGAATACTCTGCCAAATCTACCAGACTTATGCACATTCTGAGCTATGAATTTGGGTTAATCCCTTTGAGGTTGAAAAATCTCTACTGTGCTGATTTATAAAATCTATCTAACTTGTCAGGCTTTAGAAGTGCTAGATGCTGACTGAATGGAAAGTTTGATCACAAATTCAGCGCTTGTACTGGGATAAAATAAAGCTACGCAGCGCGATCGCCCCCAGGAACTATTCCATGCCATTGAGTGAATTTAAAACCATTGGGGCTGTAGTGCAAAAATTTCAGGTGCGCTACACAGAAGCCAATTTTATTAACCCGTTGGCATTCCAAATTTCCGACTATTTCCAAGAAGATTTAGCGTTGATGATGCGGGAAGGTGTGGTGGACAACTCCGAGTTTGCCATTTGCGAGAATCTGATTTATCCCGTCTTGAAGGAAGTGTGGAAACAGTATCGCCAGTATTTTCTGCTCTGGAGTCATCAAGCGCTCACGTTTGACAATACGCTAACTGGATTTCCAGAATATATTTTGGCTCAACGATCGCCGTTGGGTAAAGTTGTGTTTGACAAGCCCTATTTGCTGCTTGTGCAAGCCAAACAAGACAATTTTGAAGCAGGCTGGGCACAATGCTTATCTGAAATGATTGCGGCACAACGACTCAATCCGCTACCCACTACCGTATTTGGCATCGTTTCTAACGGCACCAGTTGGCAGTTTGGCAAGTTAGAAGCAGAAGTCTTTACTCGCCACATTCTGCCATACTCCATTTTTGACCTAGAGCCTTTGTTTGCAGCCGTCAACTCTATTTTTCAGCAGTGCAAACTGCAATTGGCAGAGTATGCGATCGCCTAATTTCAATCTACTGTGTTTCTGAATTTGGGGATAAGATTCGTAGGGGCAATCCCTTGTGGTTGCCCTGTATTCCAGTGAGGGTAGGCACAAGACACTACCCCACAAATCAATCTCAAGCGTTCGACCCAAATCTACAAAGTCGCAAACGCTTGATCGACGGCGCGAAGAGCCTGATCAATTTCAGCCGCAGAGACGATCAGCGGCGGCACAAACCGAACCACTTTGGGTCCAGCAGGAACCATTAACACGCCCTGATTAATCCCAGACTGCACCACCTGAGCGGAAGTCAAATCAATTTCTGCTTGAATCTCCAGACCATTGATTAAGCCCCAACCGCGCACATCTGCCACTTTGTCGGGATAGCGTTGGGCGATCGCCTCTAAGCCAGTTCGCAGTTGTTCTCCGCGCTCCTGGACATTTTGCAGCAGGTGATCCGATTCCAAGGTTTGGCACACCGCCAATGCAACCGCACAAGCAAAGGGATTGCCGCCAAAAGTGCTGGCATGATCACCCGGCTGGAAAATATTGCAAGATTCCTTACAGAGCAGGGCACCAATAGGAATACCACCGCCTAAGCCCTTAGCAGAGGTGAAAATATCTGGCTCAATTCCCAGGTTTTCAAAGCCCCAGAGTTTGCCAGACCGCCCCATGCCGACCTGCACTTCATCACAGATTAGAAGAATGCCGCGCTCGGTGCAAATCTCGCGAATCCGCTGGAAGTAGGCGCGATCGCCCGGACGCACACCGCCCTCACCCTGAAGCGCCTCTAGCAAAATTGCCGCCACTCGCGGTTCGTTTTTATCTAGTTCAGCGATCGTCTGCTCCAGTGCCGCAATATCGTTATAAGGCACATACTCAAATCCTGGCACCAAGGGACTAAAACCCTTTTGATATTTGGGTTGTCCCGTTGCCGTGATCGTTGCCAAAGTCCGACCGTGAAAACTGGCGTGAGCGGTGATGATTACGGGATCGGCAATTCCTCGAACTGTGTGGGCGTACTTACGCGCCAGCTTAATTGCGCCCTCGTTAGCCTCCGCCCCTGAGTTGCAGAAAAAGGCGCGATCGGCACAAGAATTTTCGACTAGCCACTTCGCCAACTCACCCTGAGCCGTAGTGTAGTAAAGGTTAGAGACATGGTGCAGCGTTTGAATCTGCTTCGTCACTGCCTCAACCATCGCGGGATGGGCATGTCCAAGGGTGCAAGTTGCAATTCCAGCCACAAAATCCAAATACTCGCGCCCTTCCGTGTCCCAAACTCGGCATCCTGACCCACGTTCCAACGTAATCGGGTAGCGAGTGTAGGTTTTCATCACATACTCGTCAAATTCTGCCGGGGTAAATGCACTAGCGACATCCGGCAACGATTCAACGAAAACAGGCGCGACTTGGAGTAATGCTTCTGGACTCACTGGAACTAATCCTTAATTTTTAAAAGATTACAAAATGCAATTAAACTTTGAGCCGACACAACGCTGTTAAAGCAATGCCCATGTCCATAAGTTTTTCAGGCGTTGGTGAATGCAAGTCTGATTTTTGACTGTAGGGGTAGGTCTTGTGCCTACCCTGACGGAGGTAGAGGGCGACCACAAGGGATTGCCCCTACAAATTTCATTCCCAAATTCAGCAATGCCATTTTTCATTCTTAGCTTTTAGAATACCCCATTCATTCTCAATCAGCCGCAATCCGGTGCATCGGTCAAGTTCTGATGACAATCCCCTAGAAAATCTCAAACGATAGTGCATAGTCGCCAGCTTGATTGGCAGTAATCTCAAATACGTAGTCGCCATCACTGGGTAAGCGTCCTTTCCAGTCTGGATTGAGTGTGCTGTCGCCAATCCGTTGACCGCCTGGAGCGATCGCGCTTAAATTCACACGTCCCTGCAACTTTTTGATCAACACCAACTGTCCTTGTTTTGCCTTGAGTAAATAGCGGCGAATTTGCTGAGGCGCGATCGCTCCCGTTACAGTGGTGCCATTGGTGCCTCTGGCAAAAGTCACCCGTTCTATGCGGTCTTGGGTGGGTCGAGAAATCGGTGTAGTTGCGACATCAAGCGTGTAGGCACCCGATCCAGATATTTGAACGAAGTATTGATCATCCGTGGGTAGCTGCCCCGTCCAACTGCGGGTTTGATAGGCAGCAGCATCAATGCCATCCTGGTTCGATCGCAGCAGATTCATCACCACGCCCGACCCTTCTAAAGTGGCGGTTAGCACCTGTCCCTGAGACGCTTTGATCGAATAGGATTGCGTTCCCTGCTCTGACAGTGTTCCTTGCACCATGCTGGAGAGTTTGCCGGGGAGAAATTGGATTGGCTGAGGCTCGGAAGTGGCTTGATTGATTGAAGCCGAATTTGGCGCTAGTTGATTAGCAGATGGCGCGATCTGCAAGGCTAAATTCAAATCTTTTTGCCTACCAATAATCCGTGACGCTTCTGCTTGGGGTAGTTTGGCTCCAGAAACCCAGACCTCGCCGTTAGAGGCTAATGGGTCAGTTTGTGCGTACCACAACCATGAACTAGCGACTCCGGTTCCCAGCAAAAATGCCGTTCCCATACCGAGCCACAGCCGATTTTTCTGAGGCGATCGCGCGGGCTTGAGTTGGGTAGTGGCTAGACGAATGGCTAGACGATCCTGAGAAGCAGATTTCGATGAAGCAGATTTCGATGAGGCATGATTGGCTGCTTTCGCCTTGAGTTGAGCCGGATTTAATCCGGGCATGACCGAATGCAAATCCGCCCAAACTTCTTGAGCAGATTGATAGCGATCGCTGGGATAAATCGACAGCATCCGTTCAAAAATGCGGGTTAATTGGCTGCTTAGGGTTACATAAGGCTGCCAGCGCCAAGCCAAGCTTTGACTATCGAGCAGCGAGTGTGGCTCTTCGCCGGTCAGCAACACCAAACAAGTGGCTGCCAATGCATACAAATCACTGTTGGGGTAAACTCGCCCCGTTTGTAGCTGTTCTGGCGGCGCATAGCCCACCTTGCCAACCCGCGTTACGGCGGAAGTAATCGCAAGTTGGCTAGTCACTTCTTTAACGGCACCAAAATCAATCAGCACGGTCAGCCCTGTTTCACCGATGGGCAATTCACGCTGGTGCGACTCAGCTAGCGGTTTGAGAATGATATTTTCTAAGGAAATGTCGCGGTGAACAATGCCGCGATCGTGAATATAAGTCAGGACGGGTAACAGTTGTTTGAGTAAATGGCACACTTCGGCTTCAGTGAAGGTCAATCCTTGCGATTTGCGATCGCTCAGCAACCGTCGATAAGTCTGTCCTTCAACAAAATCTTGAACCAAAAATAGCCGCTGCCCTTCTTCAAACGCTGCCCAAAAGCGTGGAATTTGGGGATGCTGAAGCTGGTAAAGCGTACTGGCTTCGCGCTGAAATAACAGTTGAGCTTTCTTTAACAGAGCATTGTCTGAATAAGGAACAAAGAACTCCTTCAACACACAACGTTCATCGAAGCGCTCTTGGTCAATTGCCAAGTAAGTGCGCCCAAAGCCTCCTTGCCCTAAAATCTGCTGAATCAAGTATCGGTGGCGAAGCAGAGTTCCCAGAGAAATGGGAGCAGTCATAAGTCAAATTAAATCCAAAAAAAATCACACCAAGGGGTGTATTAATCCTCACTTTAAAGTGCGGAAGTTTCTATAGTGGGTCACCCCTCATGGGCAAATACCCTTAGAAGGGTCGTTTCATATTAGCCAGCGGAAAAGGTGATCACAGTCAGATCTTTGACCTATTGCAAGCCATTTTGAATCTACCAGGGGTCGCGGGTTAACTGAAGGAAGGTTGTGATACCGTTTTGAGTTTTGAGTTTTGAATTTTGAGTTCTAAGACAAAGAAGTATTGCCGTTTTCAGAAAGTCATTTGTCGCGTTTCAATTTTAAATTGGTGTGACAAGCAATGTCTGAACGGCAAAATTGCAACTGATTGCTAAATAAGTAGGCATCTGCAATTAAAACTAAGATAGAACGGTTGCTGTAAAGCTACTCCCTTCACGTAATTTGATGTGTAACTAAAGTCAGCCCAGCCCCTTACAACGCTACGGACGTTTTACGTAAAGCTTGGATAGTGGCGATCGCCTGTCCTCCGACCCGATCAATCTCAGCTTCTGTATTAAACCTGCCGATACCAAATCGGAGGGAAGCGTAGGCGAGAGAGTCAGATCGCCCGATCGCCTGAAGCACATGGGAAGGAGTGGCTTTAGCGGCGGTGCAAGCAGAGCCAGAAGAGACCGCAACATGGGGCTGCAAGCCCAACAGCAGAGCGTGCCCATCTACGCCATCCACGCTGATATTGAGATTTCCGGCAAGGCGTTGAGTCGGATGCCCATTCAGGGATATTCCATCCAGTTGATTGAGTTGCTGCCACAGGCGATCGCGTAATTGGCTAACTCGTGCCGTTTCTGCAACCATCTGATCAATGCCTAGCTGCACGGCTGCGGCAAACCCGACAATTTGCGGTGTGTAGAGCGTGCCAGAGCGCATTCCGCGCTCATGTCCGCCGCCGTGCAGTTGAGGCGCAAGCTGGACTCGTGGGTTGCGGCGACGCACATACAGCGCCCCGATGCCTTTCGGACCGTAAACCTTGTGGGCAGTCAGCGACATTAAATCAATCTGCATGGCATTCACATCCAGCGGAATTTTGCCAATCGCTTGGGCGGCATCGGTGTGAAACAAAACCCCGCGCTGATGGCACAGTGCCCCAATTTCAGCGATCGGCTGCAACACGCCAATCTCATTGTTTGCTGCCATCACCGACACCAAAATCGTATCGGGGCGCAGGGCATTTTCCAGGTCAGATAGGTTAATCAGTCCATCTGGCTGAACGGGCAGAAAGGTAATGTCAAACCCCAGCGATCGCAGGTAGCGGCAGGGATCTAGCACTGCATTATGCTCGGTTGCAACAGTAATGATGTGCTTGCCGCGATCGAGATAAGCCTCCGCTACCCCTTTGATCGCCAAGTTGTTTGCTTCGGTGGCTCCGCTGGTAAAAATGATTTCTTCAGGTGTCGCCGCGATCGCGGCTGCTAGCTGTTCTCTTGCTTGTTGAATAGCGGCTTCCGCTTCCCATCCATATTGATGACTCGCGCTGGCTGGGTTACCAAAGTGCTGGGTAAAAAACGGTATCATTGCCGCCATGACCTGCTCATCTACTGGCGTGGTGGAGTTGCAGTCTAAATAAATTGGACGGGGAGAAGTGTTCATCTAGCCTCAATAAACGAAAATACCGCCTGTTTCCTGAATGTTAACGGTGCTATACCCAGTTCTGCTTTCTGATGACTGTGTGACTATCACCGTGACCAAATTATTGCGTGTTGAAACAGTGTATTTGAGATTAAAACGAGCATCTAACGGATTAATGAGCAAATAAACTGGAGTGGATAGCTGCTTAACCGTCGTGGTGACGCTGGGTGCCAGTCTGCGGGGTGAAAATTCATTGGTTGTAGAGCTATATTCCAACTCAATACCCGTTTTGTTGATAATTTGAACCTGAAAGGGCTTGGTGGGTGCAATCCGGGCGACGGGCTGCCAAGGAGAATCGGTCATGTTGGCAGGTGCGGCGATCGCTTCAGGCAGTGTCAGCATGGGAATAGCAAACAGACAAAGGCTAGCGATTGCAATATGCCAACTCATTTTAGATAGACTCCATCACGATTCCACAATTCTGCAAGTAGTTTACCAAGGATGGCTACTTACACTTTAAAGAATTGAAGACAGTCTTGGAGGTTTGCTTGGCGTTCTGCCCAATCGCCGTCAATGTCACCTGCCGTTTGCTGTTCTCAAAAGTGGCGATCGCGTCATATTTAACGGCTGGAATTCCTGGAAGCTGATCGCTCAAAATAAGCTCACCGGTTTGAATGCGAACGGGGACGATAGAGCCGCAAAATTGTTTGTTTGCGATCGTTTCGGTAGTTGCCCGAAAATCTTCTCCAGAGCGGTAGGAAAAGGAAAAATCAGGCGAAGAAAACAGATCATAAGGATCAGTGGATTTGGCGGCATACCGATCAGGAACCACCACGCTACCCACCGGAGTCTCAACATCCAGCGGCACTCTGGCAATGAATAATTCAACTCCGTTGAGTTCCGCTAATTTAGCGGGCGAGACGAGGTTGCCATCCCTAGGAAATCCAGGACTGGTGACGATCGCCACCTTCGCGCCGCCAAAGTTTGACCCAAACGCGCCTTGGGCACCCCCCGGAATTTGATAATCCATTAAACTACGGGCAATTAAAGTCGCCCGCTGAGGATTGGCAGCGTTACTAAAGAATTTGTAGACCAGCCCCGCCGACCCGATCGCCACTAGGGAAACGCCAGCTAAGACGATCGAGATCGTTTCCCAAATGGTGACGGAATGCTGGGGTTTATCTGGTTTATCTGCCGCATCGATCATCAAACTAAACCTTGTTTTTATGGAAGATTGCGGAGGTAGATATGAAGTTTCAGGTTTCAGGCTTCAGCTATGAGAAAACTCTGCCCCCTGAATCCTGAACCCTGACTTCCTTATGCCTTCTTCAACCAGCTAAACATAGCGCGTAGATCTTTGCCCACTTCTTCAATTGGATGTTCTGCTTCACGACGGCGCATGGCGGTAAATCCAGGTTTGCCAGCTTGGTTTTCCAGCACGAATTCCCGCGCAAACTGTCCGGTTTGAATTTCGCGCAGAATTTTTTTCATCTCGGCACGGGTTTCATCAGTGACGATGCGAGGACCACGGGTGAGATCGCCATATTCTGCGGTGTTGGAAATGCTGTCGCGCATTTTCGCCAGTCCGCCTTCCACAATCAAATCCACAATCAGCTTCACTTCATGCAGACACTCAAAATATGCCAGTTCAGGCTGATAGCCAGCATCCACCAACGTTTCAAATCCGGCTTTAATCAGCTCACTCAATCCGCCACACAAGACAACCTGTTCACCAAACAAATCGGTTTCGGTTTCTTCGCGGAAGGTGGTTTCCAATACGCCTGCACGAGTGCCGCCGATGCCTTTTGCATATGCCATCGCGCGATCGCGGGCTTGACCCGATGCATCTTGATACACCGCAAACAGCGCCGGAACGCCTTCACCCTGCTCATAAGTGCGTCGCACGAGGTGACCGGGACCTTTGGGAGCCACCATCACCACATCTATATGGCTCGGAGGCACTACTTGAGCAAAGTGGATATTAAATCCGTGAGCAAACGCCAGCACTTTTCCTTCGGTCAAATTTGGCTCAATTTCGTGCTTGTAAACGGTTTTCTGCACTTCGTCGGGCAGCAAAATCATGATGAAATCTGCCTGTTTGGAGGCTTCATCCACGCTCATAACTGGCAGTCCGGCATCCTTAGCTTTACCCGCAGATTTACTGCCGGGATACAAGCCCACAATTACATTAACGCCGCTATCTTTCAAATTTAATGCGTGGGCGTGTCCTTGGGAGCCATAGCCAATAATGGCAACGGTCTTGCCCGATAACAGATCTAAGTTAGCATCTGCGTCATAATACATTCGCGCCATGATTGGGGTATCTCCTTGCGGCATCGTGTTCTTTGCAAACTTCTGATTTTATCAAAGGTCGTTGCAATGTAGAAATTATTCTTAGTTTCTACTAAATTTTAGGAATAGGAAATGGCAAGGAACAAATGGTGAGATGAGTATGATAATCAATTGGGTTTTATGGGCTGTTGGCTGGATGGCGTGTGGGATGTTGAGTTTCAGTCAGTCCGCGATCGCGTCGGTGCATACCTATCCTGAGAGTGAGAATCGCACCATGTTTCGATCGCTGCAAACGCTGCGGGACGGGAGCGATCGCGCTTGGCAATTTGTCTTATTTAAACGAGTTCACAGCGGGCAGGTGGAAAGCATTCACTTGCGCGTAGTGGGTTTTCCAGGTTCCGGCGAACTGAATCATCCAGTAAATCTACAAATCAGCAGTCCACAGCAGACTTGGACGGCTACGGATGTCTTACCAAATAGCTCACCATTTCCCGCTAATGTGGGGGAATACGATGCCCTGGATACCGTTACCGCACTGACCTCGGATGCACCCTTAAAGTTAGAATTGCCTGCCGCTAAAAGCAAGGTTTTTGTCACCGTGCCGCCATTTGTCGTGAAAGAGTGGCGCAGAGTTGCCGCGATGTGGCAAAGCTAAATGGCACCTCTAAAGTCCACTCACCCACGATCGCAGCAAATTATTCACCTGATCGGGCACCTCGTCATGAGGGCAATGCCCCGCTTGCAGATAATATTCAGTCAACTGCGGGTAACATTCGCGAAACTTGGCACCGCGATCTCGCGCCTTAATCCACGGATCGGCTTCGCCCCACAGCATCAACAACGGGCAAGTCAACTGACCCAGCAGCACATCCACCCGTTCCCCTTGAGGCGTGCGAAACACCGATGCAAACACCTTGGGCGCACCGGGATCGCACGAAGGCTGATAGATTTCCTCGACTAGGCGATCGGTAACAGCGCTCTGGTCAAGATAAACCTTTTCTAGCGTTCTGCGAATCAAAAACTTTTGCCGCACATATTGAAACAGCAAATAACTAGCCCAATCCTGTTGAAACAAACTGCGCGTTACCGCGCCCATCACTTCCCGAATCGGGTCGGGTTTGGGAGGCGTGGCTTTCAAATCTGTAAACGGTCCTGCACTGTTGACCAAGACCAAGCCAGCCGCAGAACTCGGACGCTGACTTGCCACGCACAATGCCGCATAGCCGCCCAACGAGTTGCCCACTAGCACCGCAGGCTGACCTATCACCTCAGTCACAAAGTCGTGCAGTTGATCGCGCCACAAATCCCCGCTATATTGCCGGTCGGGTTTTGCCGATCGCCCAAACCCCAACAAATCGATCGCCCACACCTCAAACTCATCGCTTAAGCCAATCACATTTTTACGCCAGTGATCGGTCGAGGCACCAAAGCCATGAATCAGTAGCAAAGGCGGGCGATCGCCCCGCTGTCCCGCCTTCACATAATAAACCTGCTGACCGCGCCACTCCCAATATTGTCCTGATATTGCCGCTGTTGATTCAATCACCTGCATGAGTTAAAAACCCTAAAAATTGACGAATTAACCTGATGTGTAACTAAAGTCATCTCTCATCCCCCAGCCCGTTCTCTTATCTTAGGAGAAGGGGAACCGAAATCTCAAAGTCCCGCTCCCGCTCTGTTTTTTAAGATACAAGGGTGAGGGCGCAAAAGTTACAGGCTCCCATTTTGTGCTTGCGCTTGATCTGCTACTTGGCGATTTGCCATGGAATCATCACATCTTGGGCGAGGCGTTGCGATACAGCGTAGGCTCCATAGCGGTTGAGATGGCTGGGATCAGAGAAATAATCAGGTTGAGTTGCGAGGGCGCTGCTGAGATCGCGGTAAACAAAGCCAAACTCAGGCGCAAGGCTGAGCATGTGCTGCTGAAAGGCATCTTCATGGCGTTTACGCGATGGGTCGAGGTATTCGTGGGTTAGGGGCAAATTGACAAATACCAGCGGCAGTTTTTGGGATTGAGCATACTGGGCGATCGCAATCATCGCATCGGTCTGTACACCTTCGAGAGTGAATGATTCGTAGTCAGAATCGTAGTCGCCAGAAACCCGCGCATACTTTTGATAGTAAGTCACCGGATTGAAGCGGACTGGGAGCGGCAAAAATCCATCAATATCAATCATGCCTTGCCCATCGGCGGAGAGCGACGGAGCCGAACTAGCGGCGGCAGCGGGGGAACTGGAGTTGATTAGACTGTCGGATGATGCCAGTACGCCGGATGAAAGAGCGGCAGGTAGTAGGCTAATCCATTGTTCGCGCAGCCGAGTTTTGAGGCGATCGCGCTGAGTATACACCGCCGACAATCTGCCCAACTGCTCCGTCAATGCTTCATTCATCTGCTGGTATCGGTTTGCAGTCGAGGGAGCAGCCTCTTCGGTGACCGATGCCGGGGTGCCGTTTGGCTGCTGTTTAACGGTAGGTGCCTGAGCGATCGCCGTGCTGGAGATCGGCGGTTTGCCCGCAGACAAGGTGCGGTAGGCTTCCGAGGTGATCATGCCGTTGTAGGTAATGTCCATCCGGGCACTGTTAAAAGCGCGCGCGCCATCGGCAAACAGCAATAATTTTGGCAGCTTATCCTGTGGCAACACATGCCGCACTAATAGATCGACCACTTGAGCCGTCGCGCCATTAACCCCAAAGTTAAAAATTTGAACTCCGCTGTAGCCTTGTTTTGCCAGCGCTTTTTCTAACGCCACGGGGTCGATGCCGCGTAGTGCCCTGGAACTGCCAATAATCAGCACATCGGGCGCACCAAAGATTTCTAAATAGCTTTTATAAACGGCAAGCTGGCGATCGAACTGGCGACTGTTAAAGCTGGGGTAATCTAGTGTGGCGGTTAGAGTGTCTGCTTTTGCTTGCATCGGAGAACTGGGTAGCACCTTTGCATCCAATGAATCGGTTGGTTGAGCGGTTATTATCTCGCCGGGTTGGGTAAAACTGGATGCATTGAAGGCAGTCGGGTCACTCGCTTTTTTGCTGAGCGATAGATTGGGTAGTTGAGTCGTTGCCGATTTGGGGCTGCTCGTGAGCGACGCGCCTGAAGTCTGAGCTTGGGAGGTTTGAGCTTGAGGCGATCGCTGAAGCCAATAGCCTAACAGCCAGTCAATTTGCAGAACCAGCAGCAGCCCAACAATGCCCCAAACCAGCCCAATACCTAAACGCTGACGGCTTGGCGTATTAGAAGTTTCAGTTTCAAGGCTGGGATTCAGCGGCGCAGACTCTAAAGGAATGAAGAGTTGAGTTTGAATGAACGATCGCTGAATTTTCTCCAGGGTTCGTGCGAGGTGACCAATCGCAGTCGGGCGATCGTCGGTGGGTTGTGACCACGGCACAATCACACCCGCAGGCGACAGCAATTCATCGATGTGAATATCCGATAGGTGAATATCGGATGTGGCAAATTCTGGGGTGAGTGCGGAAATTAAGCGATCGCCGCTAAAATCAAACCCATAGTGCCAGAGCGGCATCCGCTGCCCAGAGCGCCGCCCGTAAACCCGCACACCCGACACTGAGCCAATATCTAATGGTTTGAGAAATCGGGCAATTGGCGCAGCCACCGCATCCTGTCGGGGACAATTGGGTGCATCCGTCATGATGTGCAGCAAATCGCCTTTTTGCCGAATCTGAACGCGAATGCCGCCCGTTGCCAATTTGTCACTTAAATCAGGGTTGACCAAGCGCGTTAGCAAAAAGGTAATCGCTGCTAAGTTCCCCTGACGAGCAAGATCAAGAGTGGCAGGCGCTAGGTCTGGGTTGTGAGCAGCGGGTAACTCTAGCCAGTGAACCCAGGCAGGAGTAGCTGCAATCGCTGCTGTAGAAAAAGTCATCACGCCATAAAGAGCCGCTGCCTGAATGCCTTGCGGCATTAACACCTGTAGGACTGGTTCAATCGCGGCGATCGCGCTGGCATGATTGGGCACCGTGCCATTGCTCCCAACACAGGAGAGATGCAAGGTGGCATCTTTTAGCAGCGCCGACAATTCTATAGATTGCTCTGCCAATCGGCGATTTAGCAATTGAGCGATCGCTTGCACATCGCCCCATCGTGCCCATTCTTTGAGGATGTCTTCTGTCGGGGTCAGGTCTACTCGCAAAATCCATTCAGGTTGCAGTTCGCCGCTCACCTGCCCAAACACCAGTGCATCACGAATCTGCCCAAGTTCCAGTTCCCGAAGCCGTTGGGCAACCACATCCCTCAATAAAGAGAGATCGGGACTATAAGCCGACTCGCAGACAACCAGCAACCGCCGCAGTGTTAAATCAGACTGGTGACGAGGCGATCGCTGACCGTGAATCTCTTCAGCTTTGACACGGACGGCAACGCCCAAACTGCTGAGTGCATTGCTAAGATAGCGAGCGATCGCGTCGGGTTCTCCCTGCTGAGCTTGGGCAAAATAGGATGCCACAGAATCAGCTTTTGTCAAACTGGTTGCATTGAGGTCACCCGATAGTTCAGTCTCACTCAAATTCAAATCAATCGCTTTTGTCCAAAGCGGTCGTTTGCCGCCAACGTGTCGCCCATAGACGATGAGGCGATGAATCTGAGCAGATTTCAGCGGTAAAGAACCGGAAGAATCAGAGGCTAAAGCGTGTGAAAGCATTGCAGCGATCGCATCTGCATCTGGACTGGGATCGCTTTCCACCAAAATGTGAAGGTGATTGCCCTTCAATCGAATTTTGATATGAGCTTGGCTATGCCCAAAAGTCTGCTGTAGCCACTGTTTTAAGTGCCTACGAGCGATCGCAGGTTCTTGGGGCGTTTCAGCCGAAATTGGGAGTTGTCCATTGGCGTTCAGCATGAGAGCATTAGCAACTGATTTGATAGATATAGAGCTTGATCAAAAGCAATCTTGCCCCATAGAGATAGCATATCCTCATCAGATCTGGCATAGTTTAATACTGCTTGCAGCTTTAATGCCATGTTTTGATGCCGATGTGGATCTCGTACCAGTATTGAACACCTTTTTTTAAAAAGCGCTCAGGTAATATTGAGTTTGTCCAGGCTAAGTTATTTTCTTGTCACAGTTTGTTACCGATCAAAAAAGTCTCTTCATAAAAATTACAACTGAACCGCACTATGCAAACATCTGATCGCTTACCCAAAAAAGCTCCCGTTTCTTCTCTACCAGCCCCAGCCTTGGAGCTATTAATTAGCCTTGCAACAGCACCCCTATTAATTGGCTTGGTGGGCGGAAAAGCCCTAGCAGAGGTCTCTCAAGAGATTGGCAAATTTGCAGAGGAAGTGTTTCGGGGCGATCGCCTGCCGCTGTTAAACCTGTCCAATCCACCCTCTTCATCTATTGATACGGTCAATCCCGACTAAATTCAGGCATATTTGCCAAAAATATTTGGTCACCTGAACCACTTCACAGGTGGGAAATAGCCCATAGAATACTTTGATGTCTTTCTAGAAACAGCCTCATGAGTGTGACACGTGCTTCAGATGATGCGTTTAGTTCCAGTACAGTGATTGAATCTAGAACAGTGGCAGAGATGTCTGCAACATCCACCTCCGAGCTTTTCCTAAAGCTCAGGCTTAAGTCGGTTGAAGAAACTTGGGAGTCCGTTTTACGGCAGGAATGCGGGCAACAACTCGTTGATTTGCTGAACCAGCTTCGCGACTTGTGTTCTCCTGAAGGACAGGCAAACACTTTTATCGAGTCTGAAGTCCTCAAAGTAGTCGAAAAGCTTGATCTAAACGAAGCGATTCGGGCTGCTCGCGCCTTTGCCCTTTATTTTCAACTGATTAATATTGTCGAGCAGCACTACGAACAGCGCGATCAACTGCAATATCGGGCGGCAGTGCGCGATGCCAGCGGTGTAGAGTCAGGCACTTCTAGCCCCGGTGAAGAAACCACCCCCGCTAGCCGATTAGAAGCGGATCTTTTAGAAAAAACGCTTCAAGATCCCACGACTCGCCGTGCATTAGGCACCTTCCACTGGCTGTTTCCCAAACTGAAATCTTTAAATGTGCCGCCTCAACACATTCAAAACTTAGTAGAGAAATTGGATATTCAGTTAGTATTTACCGCTCATCCGACGGAAATTGTTCGCCATACCATTCGCGACAAGCAGCGCCGAATTGCCAAAGTTTTACGCCAGCTTGACCAAGTAGAAGAACGTCAAGCTGCCCAAGGATTAGATATTGATTCCATTGATGAAAATCAACTGCGAGAGCAACTCACGGAGGAAGTGCGGCTGTGGTGGCGGACTGATGAACTGCACCAGTTTAAGCCAACTGTCTTGGATGAAGTGGACTATGCACTGCACTATTTTCAAGAAGTGCTGTTTGATGTGATCCCGCAGTTGCATCAGCGATTTAAACGGGCGATGAAAGAATCTTTTCCTAGCATTCAGCCACCCAACTACGATTTTTGTCGGTTTGGTTCGTGGGTCGGCTCCGATCGCGATGGTAATCCTTCCGTGACACCGCAGGTTACCTGGCAAACCGCTTGCTATCAGCGAAACTTGGTGTTGGATAAATACATTGGTTCGGTGACCAAACTGATCGATCTGCTCAGTCTTTCCTTGCATTGGAGCGACGTATTGCCCAACTTGCTAGAGTCGTTGGAGCAAGATCAACTGCAAATTCCGGTCGTTTATGACAGGCTGGCAATTCGCTATCGTCAAGAACCTTACCGCCTGAAGCTGGCGTATATCCAACAGCGGTTAGAAAATACCCGCGATCGCAGCCTCAAAATGTACAAAGGTGAGTATGTTCAGCAAACTCACTCCGAACAAGAGCGCGCAACCTTCTACCGTTCTGGCGCAGAGTTTTTGTCAGAACTACGGCTGATTCAGACCAACCTGTTTGAAACCGGACTGACCTGCCGCGACCTGGAAAATCTGATCTGTCAGGTGGAAATCTACGGCTTTCACCTTGCCCAGTTGGATATTCGCCAAGAAAGCACCCGCCACTCCGACACGATTGATGAAGTGGTGCGGTACATGCAGGTGCTGCCCAAGCCCTACTGTGAGATGACGGAAGCCGAGCGGATTCACTGGCTGTCTACCGAACTGCAAACTCGCCGCCCCCTGATTCCTGGAGCGCTACCATTTTCTGAGAAGGCAAACGAAGCGATCGAAACGTTTCGGATGGTTCGGACGCTGCATGATGAATTTAGCCCAGAAATTTGCCATACCTACATCATTAGCATGTGCCACGATGTCAGCGACATGCTGGAGGTGCTGCTGCTGGCAAAAGAAGCAGGACTCTATGATCCAGGAACGGGCGTTAGCATGATCCGCGTGGTGCCCCTGTTTGAAACGGTGGAAGACTTGCAAAAAGCGCCTGCTGTGTTAGCCCAACTGTTTGAAATGCCGCTGTATCGCACCATGCTGGCAGGAGGAAGCTTTGCGCTTGAAGAGCAGGATCTACCAGTGGAAAAGCAGCCGTGGCGGCTCAATCCAAATTTGCAAGAAGTGATGCTGGGCTACTCCGACAGCAACAAAGACTCTGGCTTTCTCAGCAGCAATTGGGAAATTCATAAAGCTCAGCAAGCACTCCAATCCTTGGCGGAACGTTATGGCGTTTTACTGCGGATCTTTCATGGACGAGGCGGTTCCGTCGGTCGGGGCGGTGGTCCGGCTTATGAGGCAATTCTGGCGCAACCGGGGCGCAGCGTTAACGGACGCATCAAAATTACCGAGCAAGGAGAAGTTCTAGCTTCTAAATATTCTCTGCCAGAATTGGCGCTGTATAACTTGGAGAAAGTCGCCTCGGCAGTGCTGCAAAGCAGTTTGCTGCTGACTGGATTTGATGAAATTCAGCCTTGGCACGAGATTATGGAGGAGATAGCGGGGCGATCGCGCAGTCATTACCGCGCCCTAATTTATGAGCAGCCCGACTTCATTGACTTTTTCCACAGCGTTACGCCAATTGATGAAATTAGCCAGTTGCAGATTAGTTCTCGTCCGGCGCGGCGCGGCGGCAAGCGCGATCTGGCAAGCCTACGAGCGATTCCCTGGGTGTTTAGTTGGACTCAGAGCCGTCTGCTGCTGCCTGCCTGGTATGGTGTGGGCACTGCCCTGCGAGATTTTTTGCGCGATCACCCTGAAGAACACCTGAAGCTGCTTCGCTATTTCTATTTCAAATGGCCGTTTTTCAAAGTAGTCGTTTCTAAAGTGGAGATGACCTTATCGAAGGTGGATCTGCAAATTGCGCGGCACTATATGAGCGAACTGGTGCATCCCGAAGATCGAGAGCGCTTTGAGCCAGTATATGAACAAATCGCCAACGAGTTTTACCTGACTCGCGACATGATTTTGACCATCACAGGGCACAAGCGCCTGTTAGATGGCGATCCAGATTTGCAGCGATCGGTGCAGTTGCGGAATGGCACAATCGTGCCGCTCGGATTTCTTCAGGTTTCCTTGCTAAAACGTCTGCGCCAAAGTAAGGATGAGGCGGCATCGGGCATCGTGCGATCGCGCTATAGCAAAGGCGAACTGCTGCGGGGTGCCTTGCTGACGATTAACGGCATCGCTGCCGGAATGCGAAACACGGGCTGAATCAAATAATATCTACAAAAAAGCCCCCTCAGCAATGCTTTTGGGGGCTTAGTAGTTTAGGAGCGATGAAGTGAATGGTATAAAGGTACTACAAGTATTGCTTTTATGTCAATCGCTTTTTGATGAATGGAGCGTTATTCTTTCCCATATAGACGAGACTAAATGCAGCCGCGATCGCGAGTAGCTCATGACAAAAATTAATCAACCTGCCAATTCTGACCTGCCCAAAAACCTGACCCATGCCCAACTCTCAGGAGCTTCACTAAACTCCAAAAGTGGTCGGCGGCGCTCTTATAAAACGCTGATCAGCCCCAATGGGCGCACTACTTTTTTGCAGATCAATCCCCAGTCTGCATTCTGGCGCGATCTCTACCACCTTCTGCTGACCATGTCTTGGATTCAGTTTTTGGGTTTGGCAGTTGGGCTTTATTTGGTGAGTAATTTAGTGTTTGCTGTCGCTTATCTTTTAGGCAACGACTCGATCGCCAATGCCAAACCGGGTTCGCTGTTAGATGCTTTTTTCTTCAGTGTGCAAACGATGGCGACGATTGGCTACGGGGCAATGTATCCCAAAACCGTCTATGCCAATTTGCTAGTGGCGATCGAAGCGCTGATTGGTTTATTAGGGGTCGCCATGATCACTGGGTTGATGTTTGCCCGATTTTCGCGCCCATCGGCGCGGGTGGTTTTTAGCCGAGTGGCAGTGGTGACTCCTTATAATGGCAACCCCACACTGATGTTTCGCACGGCAAACAATCGCGGCAATCAAATTTTGGAAGCACGACTATGGGCAACGCTGGTGCGATCGGAAACCACGGCTGAAGGTTACACTATGCGGCGAATTTATGATCTTAATCTGGTTCGCAGCCACAGCCCTCTATTTGCCCTATCCTGGACTGCCATGCACCCGATTGACGAAGATAGCCCTTTGTATGGAGAAACGCCCGAATCTCTTGCCAACAGCGATGCAGATATCATTGTGTCGCTGACGGGGCTAGATGAAACTGTTGCCCAGCCCATCAGTGCGCGTGAATCCTATGCGGTGCGCGATTTGATTTGGAATCAGCGGTTTGTGGATGTGATTTTCTCGTTGCCAAACGGGCAGCGCGTTGTGGACTACAGCTACTTCCATGAGGTGATGGCGATCGATGTTTAGTAGGCAAAGACAAGCGATACCTACTTTCCTACACCTCTTCTCCTAACTGCCGCAGTCGCTCCGCTAGTCGATCTGCCCGTTGCCGTTCTTTTTCTGCCCGTTGGCGTTCTGTTTCGGCTTCATTCAGAGAGCGATCGCCCTTCACATCATACCAACTCAGAATTTCTCGCTTGAGCGGATCATCCGGCAACTGACAACGCCCAATCCCTAACCCAATCTCCGGCATCCACAACGGTTCACCCACCTGAAGCTGATAGAACCCATCTACTAATTTATAACCCTCAAATGGCAAATGCCCATCGCGCCGCCAAAACTGCGGATTGTAGACGATATAGTACAGCACTCCTAAATTGGCATAAATTTCCAGCCTGTCGTCATACTCACCGCCCGGAGTTTGAGAGACGACTTCTAATGTCAAAATGGGCGGAATTCCGTTTTCTTCCCACAGCACATAGCTCTTGCGCGATCTACCGCCCTTGCGACGCTCGACTCCCAAACTCAAAAAGCCGTCGGGCACCACTGGAACTCTAGGATGCGCTCCGGTGGTGTGATACACGCCCATATCGACTGCAAAAAACCAATCATTCCGATGTTTCCAAATGTATTCCAGCAGAAACAGCAGTACATTTGGGACAAAATTTTGATCTTCATTATCCACAGGAAAATCGTCTGAATCGATTAATTCATCGCTGCTTGGCAATGGGTATTGCAAATCAGATGACAGCATAGCCGCGTCTTGATAGATAGGTTTATTCTAAAAGATTTTTGAGAGACTTCCGTATTGCTCCTATTTAGACATTTCCAAGGAAACCGCGATTTCAATTCACTACACGAGATCGCCGATCGCTCCAATAAAATCTAGCTAGAAACAGACTCCGTGGCGATCCAGGCTCGCAGGATTTCGGCAACCGTCCAGGCTTGGGCAATGCAGCCACGGGGTTGCATCGGGGCATCGCCATCACAAATTTCGCCGAGGCTGCCCACGCCGTAGTCGATCAGGTGATTCATCATGGGTTCCAAAAACTCACGAGCCTGAGCCGGGTTGTTATAGACGCGCAAATGAGCGATCGCAAACGATCCCAACAGCCATCCCCACACGGTGCCTTGGTGATAGGCTCCATCGCGCTGAAGCGGAGAGCCACGGTAAGTACCTTGATAGCTGGGGTGGTTAGGAGCCAGCGATCGCAGCCCGTGGGAAGTGAGCAGAGTTTGGGCGCAGGTATCCACCACACCTTTTTGCTGAGCCGCCGTCAGTGGACTTTCGGGGAGGGAAACGGCAAAAATCTGGTTGGGGCGTAGGGAGTCATCGTCGCCCTCTGGACTGTCGAGCAGATCGTAGCAATAGCCTAAATCCGAGTTCCAAAAGCGGCTAAATCGGGCAAGGGCGCGATCGGCGATCGCCTCATATTCTTGATGGGGTTTGCCGACCCGCCGCGCTAATTTTGCCATTGTTCGCAGCGCATTGTACCAAAGCGCGTTGACCTCCACGGGTTTACCAATTCGGGGCGTGACCACCCAATCGCCCACTTT
>CASBQE010000025.1 GCA_949127665.1 Synechococcales cyanobacterium PMM_0083 | reverse complement strand
GGTTAGGCGCAATCTCCAGCGGTGTTTCTTGAGCAACATCGTAAACGCGGGCAGTCAAAATTAGCTGGAGATAGTCGCAAAGCATAATGTGGAGGGTGGTGCAAAGAGTGAGGGGAGGTACTAGGCCACAGAAACCCCAATTTTACGACAAGGCGTCGCTTTGCTCAGCAATCTGTTCCACATGATTCTCATGGTTGGGTTTACGACTTTAGCGATCGCCACTCTATCTATCAAGGAAAGCCTGTCGTTCCCAAAGCAGATAGTCATTACCCGCCCCTACGGGTGTTGCGTGCGATCGCACCGGATTGAACCAAACCGATGCAGCGGAAACACACGCCACACAAATCGCCCGGTAATCTGGCTACGGTCAACGACCGTTCTAAATGGACGAATTCCATCATTACTCTGGATTTTGCCAACAACTAGATAATGATGGTCAGGGATCTGAAATGGCTCTACCGAATAATCCTCTGGTAAATGAGTGCAGACATGATCAAAGGATTGACCGTTAATTAAGAGTTTGCCATCACGACTGGCGATCTGATCGCCCGGTAAGCCCACCACCCATCTTGTCGATGGAGTGTCATCTGCAAAATATCGAATGAGTTCGAAGCGACTGGGGTTGAAGAAACGATAGGAGTAGGGATCGTAGAAAACTAAATCATCGGCTTGTAACGCTGGGGCAGTGAATTCTGCTGTTTCCGTTGAAACTGGTGTGAGTCCATTGGAGATCGGTAGAGCCACCAGCACCGCAACAACTGCGGCTATCACGACTGTGAGCAAAGATGTTGTGTGCCGCCGGGGCAATGGACGATTGGCAATCAGATGTTCGCGCAGCAGGTCATGAACAAACCGATACCGACCTCCCAAATTTTGCAGAAGTCGCAGCTCACTGGCATAGGTTAAAAAGTCAGCATAATTCCAGGGGCTTGCCTGATTGAGCCGCAGCAAAACCCGCAGAGTTCCATGCTGTAAAAGGGTTTGAAAGCTGTAGCTGCTAATGAGAAGTCCGCCTGCCAAGCCAAACAGCAGCCACTTCCCCCATTCAACGATCTGCCCAGTCGCCAAGGGTGTGACCAAAATCTAATGTATACCAGTAGAGCTGTTATCCTTTTATTATGGCTATTAGGAGACAAGGAAGAGTAGGGAATGCCAGCCTCAATAACTGCTAGAGAACCAGATTTTGTCACAGTTGAGATCAAAATTCCTTTGAGTTCTGCTTCTCTTTTAGAGAGCGAAGAGACGATTCAGCGGGTGCTCAATGAAGCGGGTACGCTTGCCACAGGGGAAGCCCTCAAACAGTTTGATACAGATGGTAGCGCGATTGAGATGGCCGGGACATCGTGGACGAGTAAAGGGTCACTGCCTAAAACCTATCAAACGCCATATGGAACCGTAGAAATCAACCGTCATGTTTACCAGAGTAGCAGCGGTGGGACAACGTTTTGTCCGTTAGAAGTGGATGGACGAGTGATTGTCACTGCCACCCCTCGATTTGCTAAACAGATTAGCCACAAATATGCCGAGATGAGCAGTCCGCGATTAGTCGCAGACCTGCAAGAAAATCATGGACGCAGTGTGCATCGCTCCTTCGTGCAAACCTTAAGTGAAGCTGTCGGCAGTATTGCCTTGCTCAAAGAAGAAACCTGGCACTATCAAACCCCAAAATTGTCGATGCCCGTAGCGACGGTCAGTATCGGTGTCGATGGCACCTGCTTACTGTTGTGTGAGGGCGGATTTCGCCAAGCAATGGTCGGCACCATTAGCTTGTACGACGCAGAGGGTGAACGCCAGCACACGACTTATGTTGCGGCAAGTCCTGAGTATGGACGAGCCACATTTTTAGAGCGAATGCTCCGCGAAGTTGAACAGGTGAAGCGGCTGTACCCCAAGGCTCATTACCAAGGATTAGCCGATGGCGCACCCGAAAACTGGACATTTTTAGAGCCACTCACCGAAACCCAAGTATTAGATTTTTACCATGCAACTCAGTATCTCAACCGGGTGGCTAAATCAGTTCATCCGCGCAGTATAGAAGCTCAGAAACTCTGGATGAAAGAGCATTGTCATATCCTCAAACATGAAATCGGCGGGGCAAAACGTTTGTTGAGTGAAATGGAAGCGATTCCATCTGCCAGTCGCTTACCTGCCGTTATCCGCGCTGGACTTCAAGACGCCATTACCTACTTTCGCAATCATCATCATCAAATGCATTATGCACAAGCCCTTAGCAATCATTTACCCATCGGTTCGGGGGTCACCGAAGCCGGATGTAAAGTCATCATCAAAGCCCGCTTATGTGCTGCCGGTATGAAATGGAAAGAACAGGGGGCTGCCATTATTCTGAGTTTGCGGACGCTGAGTTATTCCCATGGTCGCTGGCAGCAGTTCTGGTCAAAAATCAATCAATATGGCTTCAATCTCGCAGAACTATAACATCAAATTTTGGTCACACCCGTCCGAAACCTCTGCTGACCTATGCCGAAGGCGAGGGAGGTAGGGAGTTGAGGCATTGCCACACTAGACTTGGCATCCATCCAAAACTTCACTTTAAGTGCTTATCGCAGTTACCAAAGCGCGTTAAAGTAAAG
>CASBQE010000024.1 GCA_949127665.1 Synechococcales cyanobacterium PMM_0083 | reverse complement strand
ATAGCGATTCCGTCTCACGCTAGCGAATGTTCTTTGAACTTGACATGGCATAAAAGAAGGATTAACAAGACTATGCCTTTGGATAGAATGCCACCACTACCGGGCAGACGCGATCGCGGGTTGGTCGATCTTGTCAGCGTTGGTTAGAAGCGTGTCGCCAAAGGGCGATCGCTTGTTGCTAAACAGGAAATTTAACCTAACAAAGCTGCGTTCTTCAAAAGGGACACAGCTTTTTTGATCGCTTGGAATTGTTTATCCAAGTCTACCCTCTGTGATTTATGCAGCAAATAAAGTAACTAACTCTGAATAAAAAGCCTCTACCATCTTCCGTGAGACCTTCATGATGCCTGGGAGCAATGCTTTGTGACTCAAACTACCACCGGAGTTCGTTGGACAATTCGGGATGTTGAGGCGTTACCCGACAACGAATGGATTCGGTATGAAATCATTGATGGCGAATTGTTTGTAACGCGATCGCCTTACTAAGCCCAACTACCAAATATGGATGGAAGGGGCGATCGCTTCCTTTATGAGAACAATTGTTCAAGTAACGCTTCCCGGTCTAGCTCAAAGTGATTTGCAACATCTTTTAAAATGGCATTAAGGGTGCCAATTTTGATTGGATCGTGAGCCGGAACGGTTAAATGATGTTCACCATTTTCTGTAGTCGTGAGCCGAATATGACTACCTGTTTGTCGAGTGACCTCATAACCAAGTTTTTCAAGTGCCTTAACTAAACCCGCCCCTGATAAATCCCTTGGCAACTTCATGAAGCAATCACTTCTTCTCTAACAATGTGCAAGCGAATTAGTTTGGGACGAGCGTGTTTGTCTAGAAAGTGGCAGTGTACGGCATCACGCACCATGTCTCGCAGAGTTTTCAAATCATCTGCTTGAGTAAAAATCGACTCATTCAAAGCTCTAGCGGTGTATCCACCCTCTGGGTCGTCCTCAACTAGAAACACAATTTCAGTCATGATTCTGCTTCAGAGTAGTTTTTATGTTCAATCCTAACACTGGGGATGTTGAGACTCAGGATTGCTGTTTCTTAAAACTTTAATGTAAAGCGCGATCGCAGTTCTAATCTTCTACAATTGAAAACACCCTGATGCCTGGGAGCAATGCTTTGTGACTCAAACTACCACCGGAGTTCGTTGGACAAGGCGCGATGTTGAGGCGTTACCGGATAACGAATGGATTTGCTATGAAATCATTGATGGCGAATTGTTTGTGACGCGATCGCATCACATCTCCATTATTATCTAGCTTTGCCTGTGAGGTTGCCCGATTATTCGCCTCATAAACCCCTATTGACGAAATGGTATTTGCTCGTAAGACTAAAGGTACATTTCAAAAAAAGTTGATGATACAAGCAGTCATTTCTCCCGCGATCGCCGCTGGCTTTCATGCATTCTCTGACCCGCTGAGGCTCAAGGTTTTGGATCTGCTGCGACAACAAGAACTCTGTGTTTGTGATTTGTGCGATCGCCTGGAGGTAAGCCAATCCAAGCTATCGTTTCATCTCAAAACTTTGAAAGAAGCGGAATTGGTGCGCGCCCGCCAAGAAGGTCGCTGGATTTACTACAGTTTGAACCTGCCTCAGTTTGTCGTGCTTGAGCAATATCTTGCCGACTATCGCCGCTTTAGCCTGATTGCGCCAGCTCGTGCCTGCCAAGACTAAGCTCAACCCATCAATTTTTTTAAGTGAATTTTTTTGAATATTCCTAAACATGTGTTTTGATAGACACTACCAATCAACTTTATTTGAAATGATAAGAAAATAACTTCAAGTAAATTATTTTCACCTCTAAATTTTTCGTTGATTTATAGATTTCTGTAGGGGCTTAGCATTCAGCAGTCAATTTCTGATTGAGTCAATAAGATGTTGCCCGAATGCTAAGCCCTTACGCAAGATACTCAGGTGCCTCAAAGCACCTGCTGAACGCTTTATAAAATTGCAAAGGATTAGGTTAATCAATGGCTACCAGTCTCTCCATAAAGCTTGGATTTTCATGGGTTGCACTCGCTGCGATCGCAGCCCTGTCTGCTTGCACTCAACCTCAAGCAGAGAGTTCCAACCCAACTACGGCAAAAACAATCAAAGTTGATGGGTCTAGTACAGTTTTTCCCATTTCAGATGCGATCGCCCAAGAGTTTCGCAAAACCAACACGAAAGCCAACATTGATGTGCAATTCTCCGGTACAAGCGGTGGATTCAACAAATTTTGTGTAGGCGAAACGGATATCAGCAACGCTTCCCGCCCGATCCTGCTCAAAGAAGCAGAAGTCTGTGCCAACTCAGGAGTGGGTTTCATTGAGATTCCTATAGCCTTCGATGCCTTGACCATTGCAGTCAATCCCAAAAATGACTGGGCGAAAGACATCACGGTTGCAGAACTAACAAAAGTCTGGGAACCCCTGGCTGAAGGCAAGATCAAGAACTGGAATCAAATTCGAGCATCCTATCCAAACAAGCCCCTCACCTTGTTTGGAGCTGGCAAAGATTCCGGCACTTTCGACTACTTTAATGAAGTCACCGTAGGCAACCCAGAGGCAAGCCGCAGCGACTATACCGCCAGCGAGGATGACAACGTGCTGGTTCAAGGAATTGAAAAAGATCCAAACGCACTGGGTTACATTCCCTTTGCCTACTTTGAAGCGAGCCAGAACCGCTTAAAAGTTTTGGCAGTGGATGGCGGCAAGGGAGCGGTTTTGCCATCTCGTGACGCGGTTACCAATGCCACCTATCAGCCATTTTCGCGCCCACTGTTTATTTACATCAACGCCAAAGCGGCTCAAGATAATCCACAGCTAAAAGCATTTGTCGAATACTACCTAACCCACGTTGGACGGGTATCTAAAACGGTAGGCTATGTTCCCCTCCCTGCTGAAGCGTATCGCCTTGCCACCATTCAGTTCACACGGGGCGAAATTGGCACCGTATTTGAGGGAGTGCCTCAACCGAATGTGACGATCGCAGAACTGCTGCGGAGACAGGCAGTGTTTCAGCTTTCAGAATCTCAGAAATCTGAGCCTCAAAAGAAGTAGCCTGCCATTTTTACGACCTGACTCCTGTTCAGTGTGGACTGCCGTTTTTTGGAGAAAGCGATGGCTTCTAAGGTTGAAATATACACTAGACCCACCTGTGCCTATTCCATTCGTGCCAAGCATTTGCTGAATTCTAAAGGCATTGAATTTACAGAGTATTCCGTTGATGGAGATGAACCTTTGGTAATGATGAGTACCCGCAGTAACGGGCAACATTCCGTTCCTCAAATTTTCATTCAAGACCACCATATCGGTGGCTGCAACGACCTATATGCCCTGGAACAAGAGGGCAAACTCGATCAACTTCTACAAAATCTAGCTTAAAGGGTTTAGCACTCTATGATTTACACCACTCAAAACAAACTGAAGTTTCCGTTAATCGTTATCTTGGTGGCGATCGCAATCCTTACCCTAAATGCTTGTGCCCCAACCAACCAAGCAGAAACCCCCAACCTGATTGCACCACCCGCCGGAAAAATTGTGGCGGATGGCTCCAGTACGGTCTATCCAATCACCGATGCCGTTGCCAAAGCGTTTCGCGGTACCCCAGAGGGCGGAAAAGCCGACTTAGAAGTGAAATTTGCTGGCAGTAGCGCTGGGTTTCGGCGATTTTGTGCGGGTGAAACCGACATCAGCAATGCTTCCCGCCCCATCTTGAAAGCAGAAATGGCAACCTGCATCAAAAACGGGGTCGCTTTTATCGAACTCCCGATTGCTTTTGATGCACTCACGATTGCGGTCAACCCGCAAAACACCTGGGCAAAAGACATCACCGTTGCTGAACTGAAAAAAGTATGGGAAAGACCCGCTCAGGGCACAATCAAAAACTGGAATCAGATTCGGGCATCCTATCCAAACCAGCCCCTGAGATTGTTCGGAGCCGGAGCCGACTCTGGAACCTTCGACTACTTCAACGAAGTAATCACGGGGGATGCTAGCAATTCCCGATCTGACTATGTGGGCAGTGAAGATGACAACATTCTGGTGCAGGGGATTACCAAATTTCCCGCAGCATTGGGATACATTCCCCATGCCTATTACAAGCAAAGCAAAGGCGCGGTAAAAGCACTCCCGGTAGACAATGGCAAAGGGGCAATTGCACCAGACGATGCCAACATTAAAAATGCCACCTACCAGCCGCTTGCTCGTCCATTGTTTATCTATGTGAACTCGAAGTCGGCACAGGATAAGCCAGAACTGCGGGCGTTTGTGGAGTTTTACCTGAAAAATGCACCCACGCTGGTTGAAACGGTGGGCTATCTGCCGTTGCCAGAGGATGCCTATCGGTTAGCCGAAATTCAATTTACCCGTGGCGAAATTGGCACTGCGTTCCAGGGAGTACCAGAACCAGATATTACAGTCGCTGAGCTTCTGCGTAGACAGACCACATTCCAAGAGGCGGCGCAGGCAAGTAATCCTTAATTGCAATACGCTTCGCTTCTGGTGTCGCATCAATTTTTCTCCACCTTCAAATTCTTCGTTGATTTACAGATTCCTGTAGGGACTTAGCATTCGGGTAATACCTTTTTGACTCAATTAGAACTTGACTGCCGAATGCTAAGCCCTTACGCAAGACACCAGTTCGTCAACAGAAAATTTACAGCAAGAAAAGGTTGAGAATTCAAGCAGATTCCAAGATATCTACATCAAGCATCAATGGGAACAAAATCGACATTATTGGATATTGAAAGCTTGGGGGTTTTGGCTCCAGCGCTGACGGCAGAAGCGATTGGCACGTTCATTCTGATTTTTGCTGGAACGGGAGCCATCATGGTGAACCAGATCAGCAATGGTGCGGTGACTCACCTGGGCATTAGCTTCGTGTTTGGTGCCGTGGTTACTGCCTTAATTTATGCCTTGGGGCACATTAGCGGCGCTCACTTTAACCCGGCGGTGACGATCGCATTTTGCAGCAGTGGCTTTTTTCAAAAACGTCGAGTGTTGCCCTATATTGCGGCTCAGTTGAGTGGCGCGATCGCGGCTTCTGTTCTGCTCCGTCTCAGCTTGGGTAACGTGGCAAAATTGGGCGCAACCCTGCCGCTGAACGATAATTGGCTGCAATCCCTCATCCTCGAAACAGTGTTGACGTTCATTCTGATGTTTGTGATCTTGGGGTCGGGGTTAGATCGCCGCGCCTCAATTGGGTTTGCTGGAGTGGCGATCGGGTTAACCGTGGGCTTAGAAGCTGCCTGCATGGGACCGATCACTGGAGCCAGCATGAACCCGGCGCGATCGCTAGCACCCGCTCTAGTCAGCGGCATCTGGCAACATCAATGGCTCTATTGGGTTGCGCCGATTTTGGGTGCCCAGTTAGCTGTGCTGGTGTATCGCCAGCTATCCAGCAATTTTCAAGACTGTATCCAAGACATTTCATAAATAGAAGGTATTTAGATGAAACGAGTGATGTTTGTGTGTAAGAAGAACTCGGCGCGATCGCAAATGGCAGAAGGATTTGCGAAAACCCTTGGTAACGGTAAAATTGCGGTCACCAGTTCGGGGTTGGAAGCGAGTCAAGTGCGCCCAGAAGCGATCGCCACGATGAACGATATCGGCATTGATATCACAGATCAATACTCGAAGCCATTGAGCGATTTCAAGCCAGACGATTTTGATGTCGTGATTTCTCTCTGCGGCTGTGGCGCTAGCTTACCGGGCGAATGGGTGGTGCGCGATGTCTTTGAAGACTGGCAGCTAGATGATCCGGCGGAACAACCCGAAATATTTCCGAGAGTGCGCGACGAAGTGAAAGAGCGAGTCGTCAAGCTGATTCAGAGTTTGGAGCAATAGGCATGGAAGCCCAATCTACTCCAGCGATCGCAGAAAATTTGTGGTGGGTGATTCCAGGCAAATTGGCGGGCGTTCGCAAACCAACGGCGGCTGAAATTGTCGAGTTGAAAGATGCAGGGATTGGGGCGATCGTCTCTGTGATGGATGATCCTTCTAACTTGGATTTGTATGAGCAGGCAGGATTACCTCATCGTTGGCTACCCACCAAAGGTGGCACAGCACCGACTTCAGAGCAGATTCAGGAGTTGCAGAGTTTTGTTGATCACCAAAATCAGCTTGGCAACGCGGTCGCCATTCACTGCACCAGCGGCAATCGTCGAACGGGAACGATGCTGGCGGCTTACTTGATTCAGTCTGGCTCATCTTTTGATCAGGCGATGCAGATTATCCAAACTGCAAACCCCAATGCTGAACTGCGAGCAGCCCAAATTGCCTTTTTGCAAGCATTAACGCCATCTACAGGTTGATGGTGCCCCGAAATCTGTTTGCGGTTAAGCGATCGCCAGCGCCAACATTTCAGTCGCATCGACTAAACTTGATAAGTATCCTAACTACGCTTCATTTGGAAGGTTGTCGCCATGGTTGCTCAAGCCCAAACAACGCAAATACCTTCACCCCCAGCACCCAGTGAAGTTTTTTACCCTGATTGCGATGGTCAGCCGATGGCGAATAATACTGAGCATTTTGAACTCATTGTGCTGTTTAAAAGCAACATAGAGATGTTATTTGCGGCTGATCCAAATGTGTTCATCGCAGGCGATTTACTTTGGTATCCCATTGAAGGGAACAACACGGTTAGTTGTGCGCCTGATGTGATGGTCGCGATCGGGCGACCCAAAGGGCAACGCTCTTCCTACAAACAATGGGAAGAAAATCATCAGCCGCCTCAAGTCGTGTTTGAAATTTTGTCTCCCAGCAACACTTCTCAAGAAATGAGTCGAAAGCTGCTGTTTTTTGACCATCATGGCGTTGAAGAATACTACATCTACAACCCAGCCACAAATCAACTACAGGTGTGTTTGCGGGGCGACTTAGGATTAGATTGCGTCACGCTAGACAAAGAATGGATTAGTCCCTGCCTAGGAATTCGATTTGACTTGACTCAAGCAGAGTTAACAATTTATCGTCCTGACGGACAGCGGTTTCTCACCTTTGTGGAGCTAGAACAACGTACTCAGCAGGAAAGTCAACGAGCCGAGCAGGAAAGTCAACGAGCCGAGCAGGAAAGTCAACGAGCCGAGCAGGAAAGTCAACGAGCCGAGCAGGAAAGTCAACGGGCTGAACAAGAGAGCCAACGAGCCGAGCAAGAGAGTCAACGATCTGAACGATTGGCGGCACGGCTGCGAGAATTGGGTGAGAATCCAGATCTTTTGTAAGCCTTGAACAGATTTATCTACATTGACGAGACGATGAATAGCGTCAGTGCATCCTTCTCAAGACAGCGATTTACACTTCTACCATGCCCAGTTTTGACCATCCCCCCAGAATTTTGTTTTTGTATGGTTCCTTGCGCGATCGCTCCTACAGTCGTTTGGCAGCAGAGGAAGCCGCTCGAATCATTCAAGAATTTGGGGCGGAAGTAAAGTTTTTCGATCCGCGAGACCTGCCGATTTATGGCAGCGTACCCGACACTCATTCCAAGGTGCAGGAGATCCGAGAGTTGAGCTTGTGGTCTGAAGGACAGGTATGGTCGAGTCCAGAACTGCATGGGCAAATTTCGGGCGTGATGAAAAATCAAATTGATTGGATTCCCCTTAGCATGGGTGCCGTTCGCCCGACTCAAGGCAGAACTTTAGCTGTAATGCAGGTGTCTGGCGGGTCGCAGTCTTTCAATGCTGTGAACACGATGCGATTGTTAGGACGCTGGATGCGGATGTTCACCATTCCCAATCAGTCTTCTGTGGCAAAGGCATATCAAGAATTTAACGACGACGGCACGATGAAAGAGTCGCCCTACCGCGATCGCATTGTTGATGTCATGGAAGAACTCTACAAGTTCACATTGCTGCTGCGTGGACAAGTGGATTACCTAAGCGATCGCTACAGCGAACGCAAGGAAAAAGCCCTCAAACCAACCCTCGAAACTGCTAATTAAGCGTTAGAAGTGAGCGAAAAAACAGCTTCATAATCGGCCACCTTGGCACTTGCTTTTCTGTTATCCAAGCAGGTTTTGTGCCGATGTTGCGGACATTCATTAGCTTACTCATTAGGTCAAACCAAAATGGCGTACCCATTGCGATCGCATTCTATGAAATGTGCTATCTTAAGTTCAAGTGTTCTTAGAAACACTGAAATTGCAAACCCTTGACACTTAACCGTTCAGGAATAAGGAGGTGATGCCCATGCCAGATAGTAGTAAAACCTTGGGTCGTCAGACTGGAAAAAGCCAACTGTGCGCCGGAGCCGTTCTCTAGCGAATAACTCAATGTTTTGGAAGGCTTAGAGTCAACTTGAATATAAGTTACGCAAGAGTTTCTTCCGGCAGTTAGGTTCAGTCCGATGACCCGCTACACCGCGCTTATCCTTTATCTGGGTGGGCGCGGATAGTTTTTTAAAGGGGATTTTAATCTTAACCAAACACAAACTTTTATAGAAAAACTAGAATTATGGTGACTGAGTATTTGAAACACCTAAGTAGAGTGCTTGCATGAATGGTTCGTGGACTCGAAGCTTCAAATCAACTTATCGTCGGGAGCCTATACTCAGCTTTGTGGCAACAGCCAGTGCAGTAAACGTCGCAATTGGTGGAGTAAGTGCCCACTGGGTGTTAATGTCGATAGGCTTAGGGACTGTTAGCTTAGCGATCGCTTTGCGATTGTGGCAACTTTACACTCGTAAGCTTCATACTCGTAGACCGACTACTTTTGCAAAGCGTACCTCGGTATATGCGTTGCCACCTTCTGATTCTCGCCCTACATTGCCCTTGTTGAGCATTCCCAAAAAGAATCCGCCTAGTTATTAGGTTTTCGCTATGGACTGTTTGGTTTCATTGTCACGATCAAGCAGGCGGAATTGTAAGCTGATTAGCCTCCAAGTTGCATAAAATCGGGCTTGAAACCCTATGATTGTCCCCGATTGATGAGGTTCTATTTGTTTGCACCTAACCTGTCGAAACACATTGGTAGAGTAGAGCGGTCTTAAGGCGATCGCCGCAGAATTACCTGGATAACTGTGCATCCGCCTAACCATTGTATTCATCGAATAGGTTTTGGTGTTCTCCCATAAAAACCTGGTGACTTGATAGTTGTAGGAATGGGAGTAGTACGAATGGGAGTAGTACGAATGGGAGTAGTACGAATGGGAGTAGTACGAATGGGAGTAGTACGAATGGGAGTAGT
>CASBQE010000023.1 GCA_949127665.1 Synechococcales cyanobacterium PMM_0083 | reverse complement strand
TGGGCAACTCCAGCGACTAATTGACCCAAACTCGACATTTTTTCAGTTTGCACGAGTTGCGCTTGGGTTTTTCCTAATTCGGTCAGCGTTTGCGTCAAGGTTTCGGCTTGTTGGCGTGATTGCGCTTCTGAAGTGCGGAGTGCGGTTTCAGACAATTTCAAGGAGGTAATATCGTGAAAAACAGCCACGGCTCCTTTAAGGGTGTTGTGGTCGTCTTTCAGCGATCGCGCGGTTACACTTAGCCAAGTGCCGCCGGGATCATGGGCTGGAGCAACCCAAATTTCAGCCCGGTCGATTCGTTTACCGCCCATTGCCTCAACTAAGGGAAACTCTTCAATTGAGCAGGATGTTTTGGCATCCGCCAAATAAATTGCTTGGAAAGCACTGCCTGCTTCCGTCCAATCCTGTAAACATGCATCAGTTGGAGCGATGCCTAAAAGCTGTTGAGCGTCTCGATTGAGAAACAGAAACTTTCCGGCTTCATCCACCACCACCACTCCATCGCCCATGCTGCTCAAAATCGATTTCAGCACCCGCAGGGCATCTTCCGAATATGCTAATTGCTTCAGAGCTTTTTCTAAATGCCCTGATTTTTCTAACGTCTCTTGTTCATAGACTTCGAGTAATTCTTCTAAAGCACTCACCTGAGCTTTTAGCTGCTCTACTTCTGGGTTTATCGCTAGCTGATTCACAGCCAGATTGTCTGCGCTCATGCAATATGTCTAACCTTAAATTGGGCGATCGCGAATCATGCACATCACTTAACTTAATTGCGGATCAAAAGTTGTTGATCAAACACTGCACCCCGATCAAACGGCAACACTGCCAGTTTTACGTTCAACGCCAACGTATTAAACATATCAGCCGTTTCCCATGAGATGGGTAGCTTCGAGAACACGATAATGGCGATTAGGTTCCCTGAAGGTAGCATTGCCCCAAACCCGAACACCGATCGCACTCCCAAGGGCACAACAAACTCCTGCTGGGCTGGCACATGCGGACTGTTGACGGCATCCAGCACATGAAACACATTAAACGTTTTCTGCTCCAAATCGACTATCAGCGTTGGGTCAGGATCTAGCACAGCATGAATGGGCAAGCCAAACTGAGCAATTAATTGAGAAATCATCGGCGATTGGGCAACTAACTGTTCGCTGATTAAAGGAATTGCCTGATGCCCAATGGATGCCTGTCGAGATTGCCACTCCACGCGATCGCCGTTAGTTGCCAGCAGCGTCAGGCACTTGGTTGCAGGTGGAGCCACTTGCTGATTCAGCATCGTTTGAGCATACGCTTGTAGATCGGTTGGCAACTCACTGAATGCATGAGTTTTGAAAAACCGAACCAAGGTAAATGCGCTTGCGTCGGTTTGCGGATCGATAAACTGGCGATAAAAATAGCTGACAATCCGGTCTGCCACTTCTTCCATGCTGTCTGCGCCTGTGCCAAGCTTACGCAGAGTTGCGCCAGATTCCGTCATGTCACTCAAGGTGAATTTTGCTGGGTTATGCATCGATTGGTTGCACTAAGGAGAATTGGCTCTAAGTTGGAGAAGAAGCACCTGGAAAAAATGACAAAAATGTGACATTTCTATAGTTCCTTCAATAATCTTTAAACTAATGTTTACACTGAAATACCTCGGACAGGGGGCAAGGGTCAGGCTTAGATGTGAGACGTTCGGAGATCGCCATAAAACTCAAAGATCCTCTCTCCTCCACGACTGCATAGAATAGGATGCAAAGCAGGAGTTGATGTTTTCCAACGCACTGGGAATTATTGAGATTTATGAATTTTGGAGTCTTGCCGCTGCGAGCGATCGCGTTTCAAGGGTTGTTTTTATTGATTGCGATCGCGCTTGAGGCGATCGTTTACTTCAGGCAACTCGGTTTCGACTACAAAACCAGTGTTCGCTATGCCGCATCGGTCAACCTATTTTCTACCTTCATTGGGTGGTTACTCTTCTTTAATTTGCAAGCACTCTTGCCACAGCCTTTGAAAGAACAATTAATTAGCTACTTTTTCTTTGAACGGTTTTTTATCAA
Source organism: Synechococcales cyanobacterium PMM_0083 (assembly GCA_949127665.1). Classification (GTDB taxonomy): domain Bacteria; phylum Cyanobacteriota; class Cyanobacteriia; order Leptolyngbyales; family Leptolyngbyaceae; genus ULC077BIN1. Next base: position 21,135 of record CASBQE010000023.1, on the reverse strand, counting down.
TCCTTGGGCACCCAGCATTGCGCCACTGCTAGCCCTTTCAGGATTGATTGTTTTTATAGGTATCTTTCTTTTAGAGGTTAAAAGTTTAGACCTTCTCGACCTTTTGTTAGGAAAAATCAAGACAGAAGACGCGGTGCTAAGTAAAGAGGACTTCCGCACATCGCGCCTGCGGCAGCAGGGCATAATATTTAAGTCTAATAGCCGAGCCTATGCCGTTCTCGTTGCGAATGCTTATAGCTTTAGCGCAATACTGATTTTGCTGATTATTCGTTCGGTTGAAAAACTTCGTTAGCGTTTTGCATCAAAATGCTTAATTCATTTAGCCAGTTTATCTCTTTATTTCCTCCAGCCCTGATTCCGTTGGTGCTGCTAGCGATCGCTCTGCTCTTCATTGCCCCATTAGGATTATTTGCCTTTAATTTTCTGGCAATCAAAACTCTTTATGAAGAGCTTAGAAAAATCTTTCAAGATATTTTCCAGCTTATTCTTTCTAATAAGTGGGATTCTGCAAAAACGCTAATCTGGCTGAGTGTTTTCTCTTGGGCAATGTCTCTACTGACAGAATCGTTTATTCAAATCTTTATTGCTTTTTGTGGATGGCTCTTTTTAATTCCAGGTATCCATTGGCTGATGTATGAAGAGAAAAAAATCAAAGACTTTCTCACTATCGAAAAAGTCTTGATTGCTCCTTGGATTACGGGTGCATTAATTTGCTTTTTCTTATTTGCAACCCCAGAAAATTTGCCCGGTATTATGGTGGTAACTTGGCCCATTATTTCTGCAATCATCGCTGCGCCGCCAAAATTTATCAAACCCGGTCCTACTTATAAAGTGCCCGATCCTCCTGTTCGGCAAGATTTGATTATCATGGTGTTGTTTAATCTATTGCTAAGCTGTTGGCTTCAGCTTTCTTATTCGACTCAGGTTTGGTTGGCAGAGTATCCCAGCTTGAGAGCAGATGATTTAACTAACAGTTCCTTCGTCGTTCAAACTCAATCCAGTGAGACCGTTCATTCTCAAGGCTATGATATTTTGGTGCAGGCTGAAGCCGCGTTGACAGAATCATTGCAAGGGCAATCTTGGTCGCAGGTTGAGCGGTGGCTGGTCAATTTTGACGATCGCATTCGCGAGTTTAATAGGCAAATCATTCAGCGACTCCCCGCCAAAGCAGAGAATGCCTATTGGCAGATCGAAGGGCGGGTTTTAGCAGGTGAGTATAATGTGCAATTGTTTGCGGTGTGGAAAGGTCCGTCTTCTAATAATGCGGGATATCACTTGGCAAAAACCTGTCAGATTTCGCAAGTGATGCCAGTCGATATAAAAACAGCGCCGCAAACACCGTCACCCGTGGGGAGTGTTGCTCCAAATACCCAAGTTGGCACCGCAAACGTCTCCTGTGGTGCAGTGACAAAGGCTATTAAGGGACAGCCAGATATGGCAAAGTGAATTGAACGGGCTGAAATGGTTGCGAGGGGTTAACCGGATGAACATTGGCAGAATATTTGTGATTGCATCGAATGTGTTTCGGGAAGTGATTCGCGATCGCGTCTTATATCTGATTGGGCTATTCGCTCTATTTTTAGTTGCCTGCTTCCGCTTTCTCCCCGAAGTTGCCGCCGCAACCGAAGACAAAATCATTTTAGATATCGGTTTGGCAGCCATGAACCTACTGGGTTTAGTAGTGGCTGTTTTTGTGGGCACAGGCTTGGTCAATAAAGAGATCGAAAAACGCACTGTGCTAGTGCTGATGGCAAAGCCGATTAGCCGCACCGAATTTATTGTGGGTAAGCATTTGGGTCTAACGGCAGTGTTAGCGGTGCTAGTGGCGGCAATGACGGCAATTTTCATCGGACTACTGGCGTTCAACCGAGTCGATTATCCACTGGTTAGTCTTTTAGTCTCGTCGTTGTTCTTGTGGTTGCAACTCTCTCTGATGACTGCGATCGCGATCGTTTTTGGAGTATTCACTGGCTCCCTGCTCGCCACGCTGCTGACCTTCATGATTTTTCTCATGGGGAGTTTTAGCGCCAACTTAGTCACCTTGGGCGCACAGAGTAAGGATGCTGCCATTACTGCCGTCACCCGCAATCTATATCTAGTGCTGCCTGATCTGTCGCGGCTCGACTTAAAAAATCAGGCAGTCTATGATTTGTTACCGCCGATGAATACCTTGCTGCTGAATGCAGGCTACGGGGTGCTTTACATCATTTTGCTATTGGCGATCGCCACCCTGCTGTTTTCCCGCCGCGAGTTTTAGGCAAGTTCTAGGCGGTTGGTCACCTTACCCCGCCATATCAAACAGCAATACTTCAGTAGGGGCGATCGCTTGGAGATGCAGTACAGATTCGTGGGCGATCGCCGCCCCATCACCCGCCGTGAGCGCCTGATCATTCAATTGCACTTCACCCCGCGCCACTTGCAGCCAAGCCACCCGTCCCTCTGCCAAAACATGGCTCACCGTTTCGCCTTCCTCTAAAACAGCGGCATACAGATTTACATTTTGATGAATCGTAATCGAGCCGTCCCTTCCATCACAAGAACCAACGAGCCGCAGATTGCCCCGCCTTTCAGCTTCAGCAAAGGTCTTTTGCTCATAGCTAGGTTCAATCCCTGTTTGCTCAGGCAGCATCCAAATTTGCAACAGGTGGACTGCCTCGGTGTTAGAAGCATTAAACTCGCTGTGGCGAATGCCCGTTCCAGCCGACATCCGCTGCACATCCCCCGGTCGAATAATAGACCCCGTACCAATGCTGTCTTTGTGTTCTAGTGCGCCTGCCAGAACGTAGGTAATGATTTCCATGTCGCGGTGTCCGTGGGTTGGAAACCCTTTGCCAGGAATGACTTTATCTTCGTTAATCACTCGCAGGGTTGCAAAACCCATGTGGCTAGGGTCGTAATACTCTCCAAAGGAAAACGTGTGCTGACTATCCAGCCAGCCAACATTCACAGCACCCCGCGCTTGAGCCGGACGAATTGTAATCATTTTGCAGACCTCCTAACGAATGGCACAACTTATAAATCTTGGCTAAACCTGCCCAACAGCAGCGGGATCTTTTCTCGCAGAACTATCTTTTCTCCCAAAAATCTCTTGAGGTCAAATAACGTTGCGCGGGGTATAACCAGATGGTTGTTTTGGGCTAATCATCATAGACTTTTTCTCCAAATCATTGATTAGTCCAACGAATATAATCATCACGATCGCCATTGCTAAAAGACCAACAAAGACAGTTGCAAACCCTGCTTTTTCCTCTCCTTTTTCTCGTCCTAAAAACACTACTAGAAACTCATTCTCACTCTTAGAAAATTTAGCCATGACTGGTAGATCTCCAAATTCAGATTGCGGAACTCAACAATCGATCTCACTGAAAGGAAGCACCCATTCATAAGTCACGTAGCAGCCAAAGAAATTATGCAAACCTATGCTAGAGAGTCTTCTTCCCTCAGCACTCGCCGGGGGGAAGGAAATTTATCTGCTAACAAACCAGATTTGGTTATTTGATCAGGACTGGAAAATTGGTCTCCATGCTGCTGCTCAGTCTGAACCTTAAAAACAGCAGGCACAGATTTGACTGAGAAGAAACTAAACACTAGAGGAACAGATAGGGCGATCGCCCCGATTGGGTAAACACTTGCTAAACGCATGGTAGATTTTCCTGATTGTTTTAGGGGGCTTTTAACAATGATTGACAGGCAAGGGGAATCTAGCTGTTTTTATTTACAGACTAGCGAAGGGAATCTATGCATTACTTCAAGGGCTTGAAAGGTGATTTCTGAAGAAGACCTGAACACTTCGTCAAATTAAAGACTTGGTTTATATCTATGAAAAAAGACCGCTGAGTGACTTGCAGCGGTCTTTTTTATGAGTCTTGGCAGCGTGAAGCGTACAAAGATATTGAGAGTATGGGCGAGTAAAGACAGACTACCTGATGCGAAAGATTGCATCCAATTTATGAAAATTGCTCAGTGATACCTTTAGGGATCTGGCGGTTCACTAAAGCACACAAATCACATTAACCTGGGCAGCTTTCACAAAGCATCATTCTGCTGAAGGCATGAATGTTTGAGGCATGGTTAATGGTTGGCGTTCTGAAACTTTAGGTGTCTCTGATGGCTGCTCCACTTTCAACGAAGGCATTTCCATTGCGGAAGTTTTCACAAAAGAGGAAGGTTGAGGGTTTGAAGGTTGAGGGTTTGAAGTGGGAGTGTTGTTCCGACGCAATCGTTGCCGCAATTGATCAAATTTAGATGTAAATTCCGATTTTAGTTGGGCAGTTTTTTCGCTTACCCGCGATCGCACGTCTTTTTGCCCCACAGCATCATTCGGTGAGATCGGCGATCGCGTTGCCTCGGTCTCACTTAAAGGAGTAGGCGCTTCTTTCAGTTTTACAGGTGGCTGAGGCGCGACTAAACGAGGTGCAACCGCTTTAACGGGTTCATCAGGGCTAATCAGTTGATCGAAATTTTGATCTGACTTATCTGACCTATCTAATTTAGTTGACTCTTGCAGTGGCTTCGGCTCAGGAATGGGCGTTGGCTTGACCGTAGGCGCTGGTGAAGGCGTGACTAAAGGTGTGGGAGACGGTTTGACTAGCTCTTTTGCAGCTTTGGTTTGCGGCACGGAAGTTTTGATCGGTGCGGTCGGCTTGGCGATCGGGGCGATCGGGTCTGCGATGGGCGATTGCATTGGTGCAGGGGTTTTGTAGTTTGGGTCTACGAGTCCTTGGGCATCCGCTGCCAAAATCTCACCCCGAACTAGCTTAGACAGCGTATCTTTGCCACCCGGTTCATAAGTAATTACCCTCGCCGTGTTATTAAACGTGTTTTTAACGGGGTCGCCGTTTTCGTCTAAAAATTCTAGCTGCACCCAATTTTTACCGGGTTTAAAGCCTTTGAGATAGATAGGCTGCCATTGATCCAAAATGAAGCTACTGCCGTTAATCGTGCAGCGAATTTGCCAGTCGGCAATGTCATCTTTTTTGGTTTCGCGGGCAATTAGGTGTAAGGGCGCGTTGGTTAGGTAAAAATCCACCATGATCGGTTCTGCGCCATAGGTGCCTTGAGGACGGCTGTAAGTCAGCAACGGCAAGTTGGAATTTGGGCTATTGTCCTGAGTTTTGGTGAAAACGTGAAACGTCGTTTGAGCGAAGGCTCCTTCGTTTTTAAAGCTTTCATGCCAAGGACGAGAAGCAAATGCGCGAATGGTATGAGTTCCGGGTGCAAGATTATCAAAGGTCAGTGGCTTGCTCGTGTCGTAAACCGCTTGATAAGTCTGATTATCTAGCAACACATGCAGATGAGCGCCTAACCCCAAAGCCGCGTCTTTAAAGATGGGCAAATCTTTGACCTGAAACTGAACAGAAACTTTGTCGTCTTCTAAAACTTGATTTTGTTTAGGATTCAAAATAAAAACTTGCGGTTGGTAACCATCTAAGGCGGGTCTCAGGTTTTGGATTGCGCCAGGAGGAGCCACTTCCATTAACTTGCCTGCTGCTTTTTCTGATTTGGCTGCGCTAGGAGCACCTTTTTTGGCGCGGGCTGCTAATGCACTAGATGGGGCGATCGCGCTCAGCGAAAACAGCAACACCAATATCAAAGCAGTTGCAGCGTTAGCTACTCTGCCCCAGTTAGATCCGTCCCAGTTAATTTTGCTCCAGTTAATTCCAAGCACCAGCACTCTACTCCTTGCGGCTTTTCATAGGGAACTATAGCGGAATCCAAGACAGACTATCCAAATAAATATAGACAAGCTACGACGCAATTTGGTGATCTGCCAGGATTGGTATCACAAGATGAGTAGAGAAAGCGATCGCTATTTGTTGCTTAATAAGAAGTTTTAAAATACAAAGTTTACAATCGCTAAACTTTAGATTCGTCACGCATTACGAGTCTAGGTAAACTTTGGTAACGCTGGCGAGTTGGTTTTGAAAAATTATTTAGCTGCTTTAAAGTCTTCAGATCGCACTCAATCCCATACCTATCAGGCACATCAAGGATAGATGGAAAGTTCCTATGCTCCATATAGAGCAAACTCGATTAATGGATTCTCCCTACTGTAAAAAATCGCTGATAACCCTTTCTGTAAGAAGCTTTGGCGGTTTTAAAGGGCTTTGTTTGGGCAGCATCGCCATAGTGGGGCTTGACTTTCGTGGTCATTCCTGAATGTGGAACCTAGACTGCATCTGCACTTGAGCGGTTTTTAATTATTGTTAACCGCTCACAATCGGGTCGGCAGCGATCCTATAATGTCACGATGAGAACCCCGATTAGGCTTCTACTCTGCTGTTTGAACTTTCTCGAAGGTTCAGCTTGCAGAAGCCGCTCTGATTCCCTCGAATCTATCGAAGTGATGCTGAGTTGTTCTATTAGAAAAGCCATGCATCCGAGCTTACTCAAGCTTGTCTTTCAGATCTGTATTGCTGAGGTTTATATGTTGGTGAAATTAAGTAGAGAACGGCAACTTAGCCATCAGAGCAAGCCTAGTAAGGGGGGATTCCTCGTTCCTTGTCTAGAGAGAGGAGAGTCTCAATGACAACTACCCCAAAGCGGGAAGCAAAAGTAAGAGTTGTTGTCGATAGGAATCCGGTTCCTACTTCTTTCGAGAAGTGGTCACAACCAGGACACTTTGACCGCAGCCTTGCTAGAGGACCCAAAACCACCACTTGGATTTGGAATCTTCACGCTCTCGCTCACGACTTCGATAGCCATACTTCCGATTTAGAAGACGTATCCCGTAAGATCTTTAGCGCCCACTTTGGTCATTTAGCCGTTGTTTTCATCTGGCTAAGTGGCATGTATTTTCATGGCGCAAAATTTTCAAACTATGAAGCTTGGTTAACCAACCCGACTGTTATTAAACCTAGCGCTCAGGTTGTGTGGCCAATTGTGGGTCAAGAAATTTTGAATGCCGATGTTGGCGGTGGCTTCCACGGAATCCAGATTACTTCTGGCTTGTTTTATCTGTGGCGAGCTTCTGGCTTCACGAATAGCTTCCAGCTTTACTGCACCGCGATCGGTGGTCTAGTAATGGCAGGCTTGATGCTGTTTGCAGGGTGGTTTCACTACCACAAAGCAGCACCCAAGTTGGAGTGGTTCCAAAACGTTGAGTCAATGCTCAACCATCATCTATCCGGTTTGTTTGGTTTGGGATCATTGGGCTGGGCAGGTCACCAGATCCATGTTTCCTTGCCAGTCAACGAGCTATTAGATAGGGGCGTTGCTGCAAAAGATATTCCTCTGCCTCATGAGTTCATCTTGAACTCCAAGCTGATGGCAGATATATATCCGAGCTTTGCTCAAGGGCTAACTCCTTTCTTCACCTTGAATTGGGGTGCTTATTCAGACTTCCTTACCTTTAAAGGTGGTTTGAACCCCGTCACAGGTGGGCTTTGGCTGTCAGATACTGCCCACCATCACCTAGCGATCGCGGTGATGTTCATTGTGGCAGGTCACATGTACCGTACCAATTGGGGTATTGGTCACAGCATCAAAGAGATCTTAGAAGCTCATAAAGATCCCATCATCATCACGGGTGAAGGGCACAAAGGTCTCTATGAAGTTCTGACGACCTCTTGGCACGCACAGTTGGCAATCAACTTGGCAATGGCTGGCTCGGTGACCATCATCGTTGCTCAGCATATGTACGCCATGCCGCCCTATCCCTATATGGCGACAGATTACGCAACTCAGATATCTCTGTTCACGCACCACATGTGGATTGGAGCATTCCTGATTGTTGGCGGAGCCGCTCATGGTGCCATCTTTATGGTGCGTGATTACGACCCTGCTGTGAATCGTGGAAACGTGCTGGATAACATGTTGCGTCACAGAGATGCCATCATTTCTCATCTCAACTGGGTTTGCATTTTCTTGGGCTTCCATAGCTTTGGTCTATACGTTCACAACGACACGATGAGTGCGTTGGGTCGTCCCCAAGATATGTTCTCCGACACTGCAATTCAATTGCAGCCGATCTTTGCACAATGGGTTCAAAATCTTCACACTCTTGCTCCTGGCGCTACTGCCCCCAATGCTCTAGCTCCCGCTAGCTATGCATTTGGTGGTGGTATCGTTGCGGTAGGCGGTAAGATTGCCATGATGCCGATCGCGTTGGGCACAGCAGACTTTATGGTTCACCATATTCACGCCTTCACAATCCACGTCACCGTGTTGATCTTGTTGAAAGGTGTGCTGTTTGCTCGTAGCTCTCGTCTAGTTCCAGATAAGGCAAGCTTAGGCTTCCGTTTCCCTTGCGATGGACCCGGACGCGGCGGCACCTGCCAAGTTTCAGGCTGGGATCACGTTTTCCTCGGTTTGTTCTGGATGTATAACTGCATTTCCGTGGTGATTTTCCACTTCAGTTGGAAAATGCAATCGGATGTGTGGGGAACGCTTAACGCAGACGGTTCCGTAGCTCATATTGCGGGTGGTAATTTTGCCCAAAGCGCGATTACTATCAACGGTTGGTTACGTGACTTCATGTGGGCACAGTCAGCACAGGTGATTACCTCCTATGGGTCTGCCCTGTCTGCTTATGGTCTTCTGTTTTTGGGTGCTCACTTCGTATGGGCATTCAGTTTGATGTTCTTGTTTAGTGGTCGCGGCTACTGGCAAGAATTGATTGAGTCGATTGTTTGGGCGCACAACAAGCTGAAAGTGGCTCCTGCAATCCAACCTCGCGCTCTGAGCATTATTCAGGGTCGAGCGGTTGGCGTTGCTCACTACTTATTAGGCGGAATTGTGACCACCTGGGCATTCTTCCTGGCTCGCACACTTGCAATCGGCTAAGCGAGGAGAACACATTAAAATGGCAACCAAATTTCCAAAATTTAGCCAAGACCTCGCTCAAGATCCGACCACTCGTCGGATCTGGTACGGAATTGCAACAGCCCATGACTTTGAAAGTCATGACGGTATGACGGAGGAAAATCTTTACCAAAAGATCTTCGCTTCCCACTTTGGTCATATCGCCATCATCTTTCTATGGACTTCTGGCAGTCTGTTCCACGTAGCGTGGCAAGGCAACTTTGAACAGTGGATCAAAGATCCTCTGAACATTCGTCCTATCGCCCATGCGATTTGGGACCCTCAATTCGGTAAAGCAGCAGTTGAAGCATTTTCTCAGGGCGGTGCTTCCTATCCTGTAAACATTGCTTACTCTGGTGTTTACCACTGGTGGTACACCATCGGGATGCGAACCAACGGCGACTTGTACAGTGGCGCGATCTTTCTACTGATCCTGTCTTCCTTGTTCTTGTTTGCGGGTTGGCTCCACTTGCAGCCTAAGTTCCGTCCTAGTTTGTCCTGGTTTAAGAATGCTGAGTCTCGCCTCAACCACCACTTGGCTGGTCTGTTTGGGGTTAGTTCGCTCGCTTGGGCAGGTCACCTCGTACACGTAGCAATTCCTGAAGCTCGTGGTCAGCATGTCGGGTGGGATAACTTCCTATCGACATTGCCTCACCCGGCTGGGTTAGCTCCGTTCTTCACGGGTAACTGGGGGGTTTATGCCGAAAATCCTGATACGGCTAGCCATTTGTTTGGCACTGCTGAAGGATCTGGAACGGCTATTCTGACGTTCTTAGGTGGCTTTCATCCTCAAACTGAGTCCCTCTGGTTGACGGATATTGCTCATCACCATTTGGCGATCGCTGTTCTATTCATTGTTGCGGGTCACATGTACCGTACCAACTTTGGTATTGGGCACAGCATCAAAGAAATGCTGGACGCAAAGTCCGGTCTCTTTGGCTCTATGACGGAAGGTCAGTTCAACCTGCCTCACCAGGGTTTGTACGAAACCTACAACAACTCCTTGCATTTCCAGTTGGGCATCCACTTGGCGGCGTTGGGTGTAATTACTTCTTTAGTGGCGCAGCATATGTACGCGCTGCCTCCCTATGCCTTTATGTCAAAGGATTTCACCACTCAAGCAGCGCTTTATACCCATCACCAGTACATTGCTGGATTCCTGATGGTGGGGGCTTTTGCTCACGGTGCCATCTTCTTAGTTCGGGATTACGATCCTGAGCAGAATAAAGGCAATGTGTTGGCACGGATGCTGGATCACAAAGAGGCGATTATTTCCCACTTGAGTTGGGTTTCTCTCTTCCTTGGCTTCCACACCTTGGGTTTGTATGTTCACAACGACGTAGTGGTTGCCTTTGGCACCCCTGAGAAGCAAATCTTGGTTGAGCCTGTGTTTGCACAGTTCATTCAAGCTTCTCACGGCAAACTGCTATACGGCATGAATACGCTGCTGTCCAATCCTGATAGTATTGCGACCACCGCATGGCCCAACTACGGCAACGTATGGCTACCGGGTTGGTTGGATGCGATTAACAGCGGTACGAACTCTTTGTTCCTGAGCATTGGTCCTGGCGATTTCTTGGTTCACCATGCGATCGCATTGGGTCTTCACACCACCACATTGATCTTGGTCAAGGGTGCGTTGGATGCTCGTGGTTCTAAGCTAATGCCCGATAAGAAAGACTTCGGCTACTCCTTCCCTTGCGATGGTCCGGGTCGTGGCGGTACATGCGATATCTCAGCCTGGGATTCGTTCTACCTTGCCATGTTCTGGATGTTGAACACCTTGGGTTGGGTGACCTTCTACTGGCACTGGAAGCATCTAGCGCTCTGGTCTGGTAACGCTGCGTCTTTTAACGAGGGTTCAACGTATTTAATGGGCTGGCTCCGTGATTATCTATGGCTCTACTCAGGTCCATTAATCAACGGCTATAACCCATACGGCATGAATAACCTGGCGGTCTGGGCATGGATGTTCCTCTTTGGACACTTGGTTTGGGCGACGGGCTTCATGTTCTTGATCTCTTGGAGAGGCTATTGGCAAGAGTTGATCGAAACCTTGGTCTGGGCACATGAGCGCACTCCTCTAGCGAACTTGATTCGTTGGAAAGATAAGCCTGTGGCAATGTCCATTGTTCAAGGTCGGGTCGTGGGTCTAGCTCACTTTACGGTGGGTTACGTCCTAACCTATGCTGCCTTTGTGATTGCCTCAACAGCCGCGAAATTTGGCTAGCGCTGAATTAGCCCTGTAGGCAAGTTATAAAAAATCCCCTGCCTTTACTGGTGGGGGATTTTTTATCATTTGAGCTTTATTCCTTTTGCAATTAAATAATTATGTACGTGGACAATCCCCCTTTCATTGGAGTGTAGACTGTGATCCGAACACTCTAAAAATGGATGAAAGGTTAAGCGATGTCTAAACTATCAAGTAAATTGTTTGCTGCGTTGGTTGCTGCTGTTGCAGTAGCGCTAATGTTTTTGCAGCCCTTGGGCACTAAGACTGCTTTATCTCAACTGCCAGATGCATCACTCGATCGCCCAACTCTAATCGCAACCGCTGCGGCTCCCCCGGCGCTCATCCCTGCCAAGCTGGGAGGCAAACCAGTGTATGTACTGTATGTAACTCGTGCTGAAGATACCGTTTTGGTGCGTTGCTATCCTGGATATCAGCCAGCGATCGCAGTTCGGGCGATGAGTGGAAAAACTGGCGCAGATGCACAAAAGGAAGGCGTAATGACTTGTAAACAGGGTGCTTAAAGGCATACATCAGGATTAAATCCCTAACATTGACAGTGCAGTATTAAACCCTAAAGTCGCCTGCGCGTTGTTAGAAATTAAGGCTTCGCTATTGGGGAAGTATTTTTTCAAAAAGAGAACCAACGTTTTCAAGGTGGGAAAGTTCCATTGGGCTTTGCAACGAGGACAACCATTGCGATCTATTTCGGAAATTTGAAGCTGGTAGCGCCCTTGAGGATGAGTGCTGCCGTGAAACCGAATGGTGTGACGAAAATGGGAACTCATATCAATCAACTTTTTGTCTAGAGGCTTATATCTTTATTCTCTTAGAGTTCTCTGGCTTTGAAAGTGAGTCTAGGCTGAGTTTCCGGTTGATCTTAAGCTGATTATTGAGTGAGACAAAAGCACCCTTTGATTGATGTAAATCACAAGGCAGTAACGCCATAAAAAATCAGGCGTTGAAAGTTAAACTTCCAACACCTGATACTTTTGAATCTCCATCATTCGATTGCTTTAAGCTTCGTTTCGCGCTTGACGAGCCATTTCTAATAGACTTCCCCACCGCTTTTGAAATTGTTTAGCAGTCAGTTTGAGGGTGCGGGCAATTTCAGCGTCATCCGTTTGGGCTTGCTTTAGTTGCAGCATTTGGCGTTGTTCGGGGGTGAGACGATCGAGGAAGCTATCCCATTGAGAGGTTGCCATACCCAAGTTTTGATCGAGGTCAGCACCGAGCCATTGATGAACCAGTTTCCAGTTGCGGGAAAGGGTAAACTTTTCGACGTGATATTTGAAGCGCTGTTGTAAATAGTCGCGCTGGCGGGGAGTGAGTCCCAAAACATCATCAATTTCGGGCGCTGACATATCTTGCAGTTTCAGCACCAGATAGTCTACGCAGTCAGTTTGATCTTCCGATTCTAGATATTGCACCAGCTCGGAAATGACGCGATCGCGCAGTACCGCCTCTGAAGAATCCACAGTATCCGACACCATCCGTTCTCGGAGTTGCTGCACAATCGGCATCCGGTTGTGCATTTCTGCTTCTTCGCCCCGTGCCGACTCCAGTGCTTGTTCAATATCCACCGACACTTCGAGCGGTTGGCGTTGCCCAAATCTCTGCGATCGCAGCACAATTAGCTGTTGATTTTGTCCGGCAGGTAGGGAAATGCGACGCTTAGCATACTGCTCCGTAAACGCCATGTATTCCGCTAGCTCTAATCGACTGCGGGGTTGATAGGTTTCTGGCAAGATATTCTCGCGTCGAAACGCTTTAAGTGACTCAGTATAAAACCCTTGTAAAAAATCTTCAATCAGGGTGTATCGTGCCTGAAACCCAAGCTGCATCCGCGAAGGAGCCACATAGCGATAGACCATTGAACCCAAGGTGCTATGCAGTTCCGTGCGTCCCCGTTGAGAACCAAGGTGATAGTAGTTAACGCATTTTTGCAAGCGATGACGGGCTAAAGAAATCTGCCAGGATTGCGCCTGTCCGGAGGCTTGAATTCGCCCACTCTTTTGGCAAACTCGTTCCACTTCAGCCGCAATTCGCCCAGCAAGGCTTTCTACACTCCCGTTGAGGTTACTAACTTCTTCTCGAAATTCCTGTGCCAGCATTTGAATGAGAGCCGCTTGATCGAGAAAGTGAACGGCGGCAGGTCGAGCGATAGAAGCATCTTGACGATTGCGTTGAGTCGATTGGGGAGGTTTAGAGATCGCCCGATAATCTGACTGGGCAGACTGAACAGCAACCGATCTAGCGCAAGGCGGTGGAGATTCAATATTCATGGCTTGGTAATGCACACTTAAGGGAGTTGTTAAGACAGAAGAAGCTTGAGGTTTCTGCTGCTCTTGTTTTCTGACGTTTTGCTCAGCAACTGTCATAACTATCTACACATGCAAGTTTGTAAATTACGGGCAGCTTTCGGTTAGCCTGTGGCACTTCTTAGCAGGAGTTGACAATCAATTGGTTAGCTTCCCAGGCATTTTGGTAGTTATTGAATAAAAAGCCTTTAAAACGAAGAGAACGTCAACAGGATTAGGATTATCCTATCCATTTCTCTTAGACAGCCCAAAGCCGCGTTTGACAGTTAACAGTTGACAAGTTGATCTAACAAGATTGGCTTCAAAAAAAGCTGCTATGCATTAGCCAGTTTGGACTAGCCATCCAAACATCTATGACGGTAGATAGATGAAAAAAGTTCACTTTGCTGAAACAAGTCTCCAAAATCCCCAATTTGCAGGATTTTCGCAGATTTTGTTAGCGCTCCGCACTAGTCCACATCTCTGCCGCTTCCCATCCAAGACCTTTGCGAACTAGCACAGGTTCCTCACTGCTCAAATCTAAAATAGTGGATACCTCGTAACCCGGTTCTTGCTCGTCATCCACAATCACATCGACTAACTTGTCTAAACATTCAAATAGATCTAAGCGGGACGGATAATCGATCGCGCTTTGGCTATGTGCGGAACCATCCTCTAAAACATGAGCAGAGGTAGAAATAATCGGATTGCCCAAACCTTCTAGTAACGCCTGACAAATGGGGCGATCGGGCACTCGAATTCCGGTAGTGCGGCGCTTGGGACTCATCACCAGCTTCGGAACTAGTTTTGTGGTCGGCAACAGGAAGGTATAGGGTCCAGGAATCAATCGCCGCATAATTCTGTAGGCTTCATCGCTGACGATCGCATACTGAGCGATATTAGATAAAGACGAACACAAAAACGTCAGCGGTTTATCATTGGAAAGCTGCTTAATCTGCCGAACCCTTTGCACGGCGCTTTTAGAGTTCAAATCACACCCGATCGCATACACCGTATCGCTTGGATATAGCAGCACTGCTCCATCTTTTAACGCTTTAATTACACGATCTACTGTTCGGGCTTGAGGGTTTTTAGGATGAAGCGTATAGAGAGTTGCCATGATAGAAAAGTGCGAAGTGCGGAGTGCGGAGTAAATAATTCAAAACTCAAAACTTAAAATTCAAAACTTGCCTAAGACGCCAATGACCAAAATTGCTTACTTACAATGCCCAACAGGAATTGCTGGAGATATGTGCTTAGGTGCGCTTGTGGATTTGGGCGTACCCATAACCTATTTAATTGAGCAACTGGGACGACTGGGAATTTCGCAAGAATATAAACTGTGGACAGAATCGGTCGATCGCAATGGGCAGCGAGCGACGAAATTTCATGTTGATCTCGTGTTTGAGTCAGGGGAAATAGGAAGCCCGGATGAGTTTGCAACGTTTGATCCGCGTCCTTACCCTCTTCATTCTGCTACAGAAGATACCGTTTCAGGGAACTTAATTACCGAAGCCCATCAGCATGGGCATTCTCACCCCCATGACCATCCCCCCGTTCAGAATTCAGCGCCGCTTCCACCGATTCGGCACCTCCTAGAAATTGAACAGCTAATTACGCTGGCTCAGCTACCTAAAAGGGCAGAAACCTGGAGTTTAGCGGTGTTTCGGCAATTGGCAGCAGCAGAAGCCGCAGTACATGGAGTGCCAATTGAGCAGGTGCATTTTCACGAGGTCGGCGCAACCGATGCAATCGTCGATATTGTGGGCACTTGCCTGGGATTGGATTGGCTAAAAATTGAGGAACTGCACTGTTCTGCGTTACCCACGGGCGGTGGCACCATTCGAGCTGCTCACGGACGAATGCCCGTACCCACTCCGGCGGTGCTGAAGCTATTTGAAATGCGCCAAGTGCCAATTTATTACAATGATATCGATCGCGAATTGGTAACTCCCACCGGAGCCGCGATCGCCACCACCCTCGCGACTCACTTTGGTTCACCGCCAACGATGACCCTGCACAAAGTGGGCTTAGGTGCTGGAACTCAGAATTTGCCCATCGCAAACGTGTTGCGGCTGTGGGTCGGAGAGCAAGGGACAGCAAGTGGCTTTCAGGTTTCAGGTCTCAGGTTTCAGGAGTTAGAAACTCAATCTAAATCTGACACCCAACACCCGACACCCAACACCCGACTCAGCCCATCTACCGAAACCATCACCGTTTTGGAAACCCAAATTGATGATTTAAATCCTCAGGCGATCGCTTATGTGATGGAGCAACTGCTGGCGATGGGAGCGTTGGATGTGTTTACTCAAGCGATCGCAATGAAAAAATCTCGCTGGGGAACGCTGCTGACGGTGATCTGTCGGGTTGGAGATGAGAATGCCTGTGAAACGATGATTTTTAGAGAAACGACAACGTTAGGAATCAGGCGATCGCAGCAGCAGCGCCAAATCCTACCGCGAGAAATCCAATCTGTGCAGACAAACTACGGTATTGTGCGGGTGAAGGTTGCTTGGGCAGCAGGGCGCGATCGCTCTCCGACTAACGCGCAACCCGAATATGACGACTGCGCCCAAATCGCCCGTGATCAAAATATTCCTTGGCGTGAAGTCCACCGAGCAACTTTAGAGAAATGGCAGCAGCATAGAAGCTAAGATTTTGCGGCTAAACCTGGAAATACTCGTTGCCAGCTAATATTGCCATTGTCATCAGTTGTGACTGAAATTTTCTCGGTTTGGCTAACTTCAATGGGTGGTTTCGGTTTACTGGGCTTGCCTTTCACAGTTTTTGATGGGGGTACAGGCTTCATCACCTTATAAGCAACCTGACATTCAAACCCTTCACCGGGTTTGACCGCCCGATAAATGCCGCCACAGGTGACCGATGGGCGCGTGCTAATTTCGGTTGCCACGGCTGCTTGCATCAACCCTTCTAATTTTGGAATGTTAATCAGTCCTTTAGCATTGGGCACATCCCAGGCGATCGCGCCTTTCGCATCCTGTTGTTTTGCCGTAATGGTGAAGGTGTAACCGTTATCCATTTCACCCACGCAGTTAAAGGTTTTGCCCACTTCGGGCTTCACATTTCCGGGGCAGGTCACCTTTTTTAAGGAAGTGCCACCGTTTTTAGTAATATCTTGCTGAATTGCGTCCGCAACTTTGCGGTTATCCACGGTGTTGGCGCAGCCTGCGATCGCGATTAAGCCAACCCCCAACCCAAACCACTGTTTCGATACTTTGAGTAAGTAGTTTGAGGTTAACCTGGTGAACGAGAGAACCATACTATTTTGAGTATCCCTAGGTTTAGACCCGATATCCATTAAAGTCATGTTTCCTATATTCACTTTTCAGAATGCTATCAGGTGTTGAGGCTTTCTTAAGTGATGCAGCCAAATGTTTAATGCCAAGAGGCTACAGAAAAACGTGAATCGTCCTTTATTCAAACAATTGGCGTGGTTTGGCAGCGTTTTAGGGGCAAGTTTACTACTCAGCGCGATCGCTCTTTTTGTGCTGACACGCCCATCGCTCAAAGTTATAAAAACCTGGGAAAAACCGGGTGCCTCTATGTATCTGACGGTGTATGAAAGCGATACTGACTGGCGTGGGTTTCCCTTGAATGTTCAACCGCGCTATGCCATTTATGTGGGCAGGAGCGGCACTCCATCCTACGGACATTATGTAGACATGAGCTTTTACGGATTGCCAAAAGAAACCGATTCGATCCGCCAATCTAGCGTGGCGTGGTCGGATCAAGGTGTGACAATCCGGCAGCCTTCTGGTCATGTGCTGTTCATTCCCAAAGCGATGTATGAAGGGGGGCGGTAATATCAATCAAGATCCCAGGGAAGTTTAGTGTGGCAAGGCATAAATATCCCGACCGCGACCCAAAGAATAGTTCAGCGAGTGAGATAGATCCTTACTGCACAAAGTCATAAAGCTGACAAACGCAAGTAAGGCAATACCCGCAGCAACCCCAAATAGTCCGCGATAGCCGATCGCCTCAGCAAAGTAGCCCATCACCGGACCCGCGATCGCCATACCACAGTCAAACCCAGCCAAACATAGCCCAAACACGCGACCGCGCTCATGGGGTTCTGAGCGATCTGCCGTCAGCACCACGATCATGGGAATGAAAATGCCAGCACCAGCGCCTTCTACAAAACCAGCCACCAAAAACTCAGGAGCGGTGTGGGCACGCCAGAGCAGCAGCATTGAGATGGCATAAAGCAACAGGCTAACGGTAATAAAACGTCCTCGACCATGGCGATCGGATGCGCGACCGGTCAGCAGTCTTACCCCAAAACTGGCGATCGCGGCAGCCGTGTAGAATAAACCTGCATTCAAATTTACCCCCGTTTCTCGAATATGCAGCGGCACAAACACCGCTAAAGTGCCAAACGCAATTCCAATCAACAACAGCACAAAAGCAGGAATTCGCAGGCGAGGATTCCACAAAAACTTCCAAAAAGGAATATCGTGGACTTTTTGGGAGGCAGCAGACGATGCCAGTTCAATTGGGGGCGCTTTGATTTGAGTCGCACACAGAATTCCAACAAAGCCCAATCCGGCAGAGAATAAAAACAAGGGCGTATAACCTGCCCACGCCTGCAAAAAACCACCGATCGCAGGACCTAGCGCCATGCCAAGTGGATTTACCAAGGTCATGTAACCCAACACTTCGCCGCGATTCTGAGGCGGAGCCAGATCCGTCACTAACGCACTAAAAGCAGTGGTGAATGCGGCGATGCTCAAACCATGAAAAGCGCGAATGATAAACAAAATGGGAATGGATTGAGTCATGATGTAGCCTAAAGGTGCGATCGCCACTGCCACCAACCCAATCATTAGCACTTGAGTTCGACTTTTTTGATCGGCTCTGCGCCCTAATGCGGGACGAAAAATCAGTAGCCCAATGGCAAATGCGCCCATGACAACGCCCACTTCGCGATCGCTGGCTCCTGCCTGTTTAATGTAAGGCGACAGGGTTGGCAACAGCGATGCTAGGCTTGCCCAAAACAACAGCCCCGATGCAAACAAAAACATCAGATTTTGGCGCTGCTTTGGTTGAAGAGTTTGAAATACTTTCAATTGGAGAACCTCTGCGATCGCTTATCTTAATGATGAAGATATTTGAAGTATTTGGCTATCCTCCAATTGGGCAGAAAGAAGGGCGATCGCGGATGAATCAAGCAGAAGGGGCGATTGGGTGCCAATCGTTTTGCCACGTAATGATTCGCATCATTACGTGGTGTTGTAATCTTTCTCTGTCCTGATATACGGCGATTTTTAGCTTGGACTGAACTCCATCTATCGAAATTTCTAGCCAGTGCAGGCAATCATCAATGACTACACTAACGCCACTGTGCAAGTTGCTGAAGGTGATAAACGGAAGAAGTGGTCGAAGGCATTGGCTATGGACTGTTGGAAGATGGCAGATCGTAGCTGAAAATGCGATGAATTACCTTCTAAAAAATAAGTACAAACTACACTGAGCGCACTTTGATTTACTGGATGGTAATGAAGCACTCCGACCCCGACTAGTGAATTCTTGGCTAGAGTATTTTCATCACTTAAATTTTTCTGGGGGTTTCATGGGTGAGGCGCTTCGTCGTTTGAGAGATTCTAGGCAAGCACGATCTAAAATAAATTCCCTCATGGATAGTGCTGAGACAACTTTAGTTATTCACTACTCCTGTGAAAGCTTTTATGACAGAACTGATGGTCGAACACCCAGAGTCACATCTATTGCTGCAAGAAACTTATCTTCTGGACAAACAGAATCATTTTCTATTCATAAAGTTGCTGAACAAAAACATGTTCCTTCTAATCAAATTGATGCTAACTATGATGATCTCGAAAAGGAGATGCTAGATGAGTTCTTTGACTTTGTGCGTTCGCATCAACAATCCTCTTGGATACATTGGAATATGCGTGATATAAATTATGGTTTCGCTGCAATTGAGCATCGCTATCGTGTTCTTAGCGGAAACCCTTTCTCTATTGCTGAATCTAAAAAATTCGATTTGGCTCGTGCTTTAGTTTCCGTATATGGTCGCGAATACATTGGTCATCCAAGATTAGAAAGCTTGGTAGATAAAAATAGCATCACTAAAAGAGATTTCCTAACTGGGAAGGAAGAAGCTGAAGCTTTCAGCAACAAAGAGTATATCAAGCTGCATCAATCAACCTTAAGAAAGGTTGATACGATTGCAAATGTTTTTAGTCACGCCTGCGATCAGACACTTCAAACGGACGCTACTTGGTTAAGCAAATATGGTTCAACACCGCGCGTTATGGTTGAGTTAATTAAGGAAAACTGGGTATGGTCAGCGGTTGGCATCGTTTTAACTGCAACAACACTTCTAGCACGTCTTTCTAGATGGTTTTTATAAAAGGATTATCTCAGAAGCCTAGAAGTTACGCATTGATAGAGAAGCCTGGATCAGGGGGCAGGCTACAAGATTTTTTAGGTGAATTGGCGGATGACCGGGATAAATAACCGTCAGGGCACTTGACAGAAAATGGCAATCAAGCCCTCTACAGTGTCGTCTATAAAAAGGCTTGTAACGTACAAAAGAGGTGAGTTTTGATGAGTAATTGGTTTCTCACCTGGAAGCGTTCGATAATGCAAAACTGCTTAATCACCCGATGAAACCTCTCAATCTGCTATGTTGCGATCTTTCCTTCTTAGAATCAGATCGCGTTTGGGTTGGAAAGGATGCGCGATCGCTCCTACTCAAACGGACGATCCAGCAATTATAAATTCAAAATTTCAGGCTCCTGAAACTCTTGTACCAAGCAAGGTTCTTGATTCTTAACAAACTGACTGAACGCTGAAATGGCGCAAAATCGTTCCGAATTTATTTTTGCTGCGGACGATCTCTCTATGTTTGGGAAGAGCGATCACTTTCTATTTTTTGGAGAGGCGATCGGTGAATCCGAAAACGCCCAGAAAGTTATTGGTTGAGGCAGTGGTTTCAGCTTTGTCTGTGAGTCCGAAAGCATTCCCGAAGCGCTCAGGAGGCGATCGCTGATGGTATTAATGGGAGGCGATGACCAGAATTGAATTCTGCAATGGTTAGGCTCTCTTTGCCTGCAACTGTTGTCTAACCCAACTCCGAAATTTCTTTTTCGCTTGTGTTTCGCCTAACTCCTGACAATCCCGAAAAAATTGGTACAAGGCTTCCTTGCTTAGCCAAGAAAAAGCAGAACTGGTTTCTCCCTCTTGATAGGCACCATTTTTCAGCCTATAAATTTTCAGATATTGCCCATCATATCGCCAAAACTCAGGCACTCCCATTTCTGCATAAAGGGTATTTTTGTTGATATCTGTGTGGGTAATATCGACCTCCACAATTAGATCAGGGGGCGGGTCAACTTGCAGGTCAACAGTTTTGCCTCTCACCAGCGGCTCATTCACCAAGTAATAGCATTGGTCAGGTTCAGCACCAGCTTTCAACTCTGGTCGATTTAGCGTAGTGGACTGCATACTTTTGAGGGTGAGATCTTCTTCTTCAGTCAAAATTTTGACATAATCATCCAAAATGCTGCTGGAGTTTTCGTGTTCTTCTAGAGGAGTCATGATCTCTAATGTGCCGTGGTGATAGGTCAACTTAGCAGCCCGATTGTCCCCTAAGACCTTCAAAATCATTTCGTAGCCATCCCAACTAATGTTGTGAAGCGTAACGCGCTTTTCGGCGAGGGGGACTTGAAGGGTCGGAGAAGCTGAAGTTTTTGCGCTGACCATACTTATGTTTTGAGTAGTCTCTCTATGATAGTCATCTGTTGCTCTATGGAAAAAGCG
>CASBQE010000022.1 GCA_949127665.1 Synechococcales cyanobacterium PMM_0083 | reverse complement strand
GTTTGCAAGCGTGTCGCAATCGCCTGCCGGACTTCGCTTTCTGTGACTGGTTCGATGGTTTCTGTGCCGTAGGTGCCAGATGGCTCACTGACGACTCCAGTTGATTGGACGTGTTTGTCAAGTTCGCTCAGTAGTTCTAAGCGGGCGGTGAACAGACGTTTGCTGAGAGAGTTGCCGATCGCGCCATCTGCGGGTATGACAACGATTCGTGTAATTAGGTATCATCACGGGGGCTAAAAGCTTACTGGGTAGACGTTTCAGCGATCGCTCTTTTGTACTATCGGCTCATCATAATCAATCTGGGGCGGATGCCTGTCTAAATTCAGGTCATACACCCCAAAGCGATTCACGTGTTGTGTCCAGTAAGGGCTGAGGGCTGCAATCGCCTCTGGATCAACCGGATAGCCTTCCTGCTGTAGCTCATTGAGGATCCGGCTCATCTCAAAAACGTTGTAAAAGATCAAGCAATTTGCCACCAAATGGTTGTAGCGAATCATCTTGCGCTGTTCTTCTCGGTTGTTGGAGGAGATCACGCCCTCGCCCCCAAATGAAAGCCATTGCACAAAATTATTAAACGATTCACTTTTGTTCGTTGCCGCCTGAATCACAGATCGCAGCTGCGCGTCGTTGAGATACTGGAGCAGAAATCCCGTTCGCACTGCCCCACCCAACGCATGAAAAGCTTGAAACAGCTTATTCTTGGTACTGTTGGTGCCCAACTTCCGCAAGACCGTTGAGGCATTAATCTTGCCCGCTTTGACCGACAGCGCCACCCGCAGCATATCTGGCAGATGGGTTTCAATTAACTCCCAGTTAACCGTCTCAGTGAACAGACTATCCACATTTTTGTAGACCGCAGCGCGACTCGGACGATAGAACGTTAACTCCTTCCAATTCCGAATCCGAGGCATCAATGTAATCCCTAACAGATACACCAAAGCAAAGACCGTTGAACTTTGGGCTTGCGTATCGCCATGAATCGTATCAGGCTGAATTTGAGATTGATTCTGCAAGAGTCCATCCAGGATATACACGGCTTCCCACACACCGCAGGGAATGAAATGACTAAATAGCGCAATGTAGGTATCAGAGACATGGTAATAGCCAATGCCGCCATAGCCGCCGTAGCGAATGTGATACTCCGCCAGCAAGTTATTTTCATAAATATCCCACTTGGTACCATCCACCGACGCATGATTGCCCGTTCCCCAATACTTGGGCAGGCTGAAGCGGTTATAGGCATTAATGAGGACGGTAATGGAGGCTTGCAGCTTATCTGGGTCAATGTGTCGTTGAT
This sequence comes from Synechococcales cyanobacterium PMM_0083, assembly GCA_949127665.1. Taxonomy (GTDB): domain Bacteria; phylum Cyanobacteriota; class Cyanobacteriia; order Leptolyngbyales; family Leptolyngbyaceae; genus ULC077BIN1. The sequence continues at coordinate 3,864 of CASBQE010000022.1, read as the reverse complement.
GGACATGCGACACCTGTCGCCGATCGAATCCCTTGAGTGATCGAGCCGCTTGCGAGGAACCCAGGTTACAGCCATAGCAAAAAGTGGTCGCCAGATAACGAGCGATCGGTTGGTCGAGTTTGGCATCGTAGCCCGACTTCGGTTTGAAAAAGCGCGTCCAGTTGAGCCATAGTTCAGTGTCAATCAAACTATCGAGCAAATTGATCGGTGTCAGTCGTTCTGCAATCCGGGCTTTCAGTTGAGCTAACCCCGGAACCGGTTGCGACTTCAGTTTACGAATCACCAAGCGATCTCGTTGATAATCCACCTCTGTATTATCCGGGAACTGGTGATCAAAGACCTCGGCACGGGTCCTCAGCCATTGTTGCACATGCGCCACCAGCGCTTTCGGCTCAGTGGGCAGCCCCACCTGAGCGCCATAATCCTCGATTGCCGACTCATACTCAGCCTGGGAGATCAGTTGACGGGTATAGTCCCCATAGTCAGAACTGCCTTCGATATAGAGATCGCCTGATTTTAACTCCAGCAAAATGTGAGAAAACACACAGACCTCAAAATGGCGGCGGTGAAGGCTGGCAGGATAGGGCATCCGGGCACGCTGCTCCGTGACCAGCGCCCACCATTTGGTCGGAATCCAACTGAGGTCAAGCTGCTCAATCCGTTGCTCTGTCTCCCTTCCGGGATGTTCCAGAGTGAGCACAGGCAGATGAGACGACCGACTGTGGCGATGCTCCAATAAAAACTGAATCGCCGCTTCTAGCGCTGTGTCCTGAGTGCTGGAATGCAATGGCAGCACCTCCAGCAAACGAAATAGCGTCGCGCGATGGCTTTTGTAGAAGTTCTGAATCAGTGCAAAATAGTTATTGCCGACATGCCGCAGATGCGCCTCACACTGTTCCACCAGAACATCCCCCCGATCACCAATCACCGCAATAATGGCAGCCCAGCGTTCCGTTTCCTCGCCTTCTCCCTGGTATGCCAACACTAGCGATCGCAGCGTTGCGACCAATTCGTCGGTGCGCGGCTGCGTTTGCAATCGATAGTCCTCCAAGGCCGCTTTGCCCTTGTGGTGCAGTTGCGTCATTTGCTTGATGAACAGTTCTGCCAAGTCATCGAGCGTGCGAGCCGATTGGACGGACAAGAGCGCCACGGCTAGGGTGTAGCGCTTGTGCGGTTCCATCTGTTTCATCCGGGCAGCATCCAACGTCATTGCTTCCGCCGCAAAGTGTTTCACCTTGACCAACGGAATGCCCACAAGGGCATCCTGGCCACACTGCAACGCCAACAACTGATTCCGCCGATCGATCCAGGCTTGCAAATGCGTCAGCGTCGCTCGACCGGGATCTAACTTGAGCGTTTGCCAAGGCGTTGTCGTCGTCTCTGGTGCGATCACCCACAGTTGGTCAAGGGTGCAGAGATCGACAGGACTTAATCGCTCACCCACCTGAGCATAGAAGGTGGCTGTGACCTGAGCGCGCACTTGCTGAGCAATCCGTTTGAGCGTGCTAAAGGCAGGCAGTTCAAAGCGTTGACGCACCAACTCTTCAATGGCGACATTGATCAAATCCGCCAAATCTTGCTGAGTCAGCGCTGCCTTTTGCATCACCTCTTCGAGCATCGCAGTAGCCGCTTGGCTGTAAGAATGCAGTTGCAAGGAGTCTCGAATCACCCCTAAATGCCGCTTCCGAGTCGCGGAGTCATCATAGCGCTCTAGTTCTCGGCGCGACACTTCCAAATGCGCCACCGTGGCAATATGCTGCACAATGCGAACTGGAACATCCTGGAGCAAAACCCCATAGCCAAGGCGTTGAAACGTTTTCAATAGAACGAGAAACCCCAGACGAGTCGGACTGCCGCGATTGGTGACCTGTTGAGCCAGCACCAACTCATCCGGGGTAGGGCTATAGATGGTTGTCAGTTCTTTAAGCGTCGGATTGCTTTTCAGGCGCGGGTAAGCCGTATCTTGAACACTAGGCACGATCTTAAGTCCTGGGATTAATCAGACGGTTAACTCGGTTTATAGGCTTTGCCGCAATAGGGGCAAAAGCGATGGCTCAGAGAGAGAATCGAGGACTGACACTGGCTACACCGACTGCATAGGGCGGTGCCACATAAAAAGCAGTGCTTAGCGCGAGGATGAGTCCAGATCGGTTCTGGCGAAGTGCCTGGAATCCAGCAGTAGGGACAAAACTTAATCACGGCAGCAGGTGCCACTGCGAGTCCTCGGCTGATGGCTTCTAGGTACTCCACCGGAAGCTGTAGCGCCTGAGCCAACCCACTTTGGGTTTTGCGATTCAGCTTTGCCGTTTTCCCCCGTTCCAACTTGCCTACACTTTGCAGATGAAGTCCGGCGCGCTCTGCCAGGTCTCGTTGACTCAATCCCAGCGTAGTGCGAATCCGCCGGATGTATTGCGCCAGTGATTCTTGGGGGGCAGGGGCGTGACTGGCTTCTAAAGTATTCATAAAAATAGAGCAACAAGTATGCAGTTAAAGATATACTGCCGCTACTGTTAAATCTTTTCTCTTCTTAAGAAAAACGTTAGTTTGTCTATTCCACTGGCTACGGTAGCGACACACTTTTTAGAGCGTCCTGGACTCGCCAAAGGGACGCGACAGTCTTATGAGCTAACGTTGATGCTCCTGCTCCAAGCCTATGGGCAGCAGCCAATTGAAGTGCTCAGCCGTCCCACACTAGAAGGCTACTTGAATGATCTGATTCATGTTGCTTACACCACCCATCACCGCCACCAGGCGATCATCCAAGCCCTGTTTAATTTTGCCGTGGAACAAGGGCATCTATCCGTTAACCCGATCACTCGACTCCGTCGTCGCAAGCCCAATCCGGAGCAGGGTGAACATGCGAGCGACCAAGTGGTTCGTTACCTGACGAAGGAACAACTGCAACGGCTTTATCAGCAGGTTGCGCCAGAGAGTCGTCTCAATGCATTGGTGCATCTGCTCCATTGCAGTGGTGCGAGAGTTTCGGAGCTTTTAGCGTTGGATTTAGCGGAGATTGATTTAGCACATCGCAAGTTCCAGGTGGTTGGCAAAGGCAACAAGCAACGCTGGTGTTTCTACAATGAAACGGCAGCTCAGGCGTTGGAGAAATATATCCGCTATGACCGCCATAGCCTCTGTCCGGCTTTGTTTACAGCCCAACAACACTTAAGCGATCAAGTGTCGCGCTTAAGCTATCGCACCGTCTATACCCATTGGCAAGCGCTGACTGAGGCTGATCCGCTATTGCAAGATATCCGAATGCATGATCTGCGTCATACCTTTGCCACTGAGCGGGTGGGATTAATCAGTCTTGAAGAATTGCGGGCGTTGATGGGACACCAAAATATTCAGACGACATTACGCTATCAAAAGGTGACATCCCAACGCGCAGAGGCAGCAGCACAGAGTGCATTTGAGCAGCTCAAAAGGGATGAAACTGAAACATGAAATTGGCTATCAAATCTGTATACTTTTAGCGTTTTAAGGAGGTAACAGCAGAGTATGAGTAATACTCTGTCTCTTAAAAGTGAGGGTTCAAGGAAAAGGGTGTGAAAACGGTTCAGCACCTACTCAAAAACAAATCTCTGAAAGCATTGCTACAAGAGCATTTGAGACCCATCATGATACCTAATTGCACGAATCGTTGTCATACCCGATGTGGATGCGACCAAACTTGAAGCGGCAATCCGCGATCTGATTGGTGCTTACAATCAACTCGATTTGCCGAAGGTCTGGGGCACAGGGGAAACGGCAGCGGCCGATGGCAGTAAGTTTGCGATTTACGAGAACAACCTGATGTCGGAGTATCACATCCGCTACGGCGGCTATGGGGGAATTGCCTATCACCACGTCTCGGACAGGTAC
>CASBQE010000021.1 GCA_949127665.1 Synechococcales cyanobacterium PMM_0083 | reverse complement strand
TAATGACCCATGACCCGATTACAGCGAACCGCGATACTGCGCTGATCGAGGTCATCAAAATATTGGCAGAGAAGCGCATTAGCGGTCTGCCCGTGGTGGATGAAGCTGGCAAACTGATTGGCGTGATTTCTGAAACAGATTTGATGTGGCGAGAAACGGGAGCTACCATGCCGCCCTACATCATGTTTTTAGACAGCGTCATCTATCTCGAAAACCCTGCCCAATACGAGCGAGAACTGCATAAAGCGCTGGGTGAAACCGTGGGAGAAGCTATGACCGATGAGCATCTCGTGACGATCGCCGCCGATCAACCCCTGCGAGATGCCGCCCAGTTAATGCACGATCGCACGGTTCATCGCTTACCTGTAGTGGATGCCAGCGATCGCGTCATCGGCATCCTGACTCGTGGCGACATCATCCGCTCTATGGCAGCGGATCAAGGATAGGAAGTTGGGATTTACTTTTTTGTTTAAAAACTACTATTTATTAACCAACAACTTTTTATGGATATTACTCCTGATTCAGTTAAAACACTTTTAAATTCGGCTGATTTGGGCGATCGCCTTAGAGCCGTAAACCAAATGCGGACGCTTGATCCAAGTATTACGTTCGGCATGATTTTGCAAGCCGTGGCTGATGTGAACGCACGGGTGCGCTATGCCGCTGTCAGCCAGTTATCGTCTTTAGGTGATCAAGACCGGGGAAAAACATTGGAAACCCTACGCGATCGCCTGCAAGATGCGGAACCGGACGTGCAAGCTGCCGCCGCAGATTCGATCGGCGCACTCAAACTCACTGAAGCCTTTGAGGATTTGCGATTTCTTTACAACACCAGTGCCGAGTGGTTGGTCAAATTTAGCATCGTGGCGGCACTGGGAGAATTGGGTGATCCACGCGGCTTTGAACTTTTGGCAGACGCGATCGCATCTCCGAATGAACTGATGCAAATGGCGGCGATCGGTTCCTTTGGTGAACTAGGCGATAACCGCGCTGTGCCGCTACTCATCGGTCACGCGGCAAACCCCGATTGGCAAGTTCGTTATCGCCTTGCCCAAGCTCTCGGTCGATTGGCAACTCCCGAAGCCAAAGCAACTCTGGAGGCTCTAGCCCAAGACCCGATAGACCAAGTTGCCGAAGAAGCCAAATCTGGTTTGGATAAGTAGGTGGATCGTTAAACATTACCCCCGGCGAATAAATTTTCTACTGAAGCTTGGGCAAAATGGTTTGAATCTATTGATCATTTGCACAGTTTCTAATGAAATGTTTGGTTTTGGGAATCTGATTTGGCAGGTTTCTAGAATGAAAGCAGCGGTGATTGGGATGAAAAAAGAGATCTATGGGAATTGCTACAGTTAATCCGGCGACGGGGGAAGTGGTCAAAACGTTTGAGGCGCTTTCGGATGGGGAGATTGCCAGTCAGGTGGCGATCGCTCAAGCCGCATTTTTGCAGTATCGCCAGACCAGTTTTGAACAGCGATCGCAGTGGCTCCAGTCTGTCGCTGCAATTCTGGAGGCTGACAAGAATCGTCTAGGCGCTTTGATTACGCTAGAGATGGGCAAGACGTTGAAAGCGGCGATCGCCGAGGTGGAAAAATGCGCGGCGGTCTGTCGCTATTATGCTGAAAATGGGAAGAAGTTTTTGGCAGACGAAGCGATCGCCAGTGATGCCAGCCAGAGCTTTATTCGCTATCAGCCGTTGGGAATTATTCTTGCCGTCATGCCGTGGAATTTTCCCTTTTGGCAGGTGTTTCGGTTTGCGGCTCCGGCACTCATGGCTGGCAATGTAGGCTTGCTGAAACATGCGTCCAATGTGCCCCAATGTGCGCTGGCGATCGCAGAAGTCATCCAGCAGGCAGGCTTTCCCGCAGGTGTTTTTCAAGCGTTGCTGATGGAGTCAAGCAAGGTCGCTGCTCTGATGGCAGACGATCGCATCAAAGCGGCAACATTAACGGGCAGTGAACCTGCGGGAGCAAGTTTGGCGGTTGCGGCTGGCAAAAATATTAAAAAAGTGGTGTTAGAACTAGGCGGCAGTGATCCCTTGATCGTCCTGCCCAGTGCAGATTTGCAGTCGGCTGCAACGACTGCCGTTACCTCACGGATGCTGAACTGTGGGCAAACCTGCATTTCTGCGAAGCGGTTTATTGTGGCAAATACCATTGCTGATGAGTTTGAGGAATTGCTGATTACTCAATACAATCAGCTAAAAGTGGGCGACCCCATGCTGCCAGAGACGGATTTAGGTCCGCTGTCTACGCCCAAAATTTTGGAAGACATCGATCGCCAAGTGCAAGCGATCGTCCAGCAAGGTGCACGAATTTTGGTGGGTGGCGCTCGACTCGATCGCCCCGGCAATTACTACAAACCCACATTAATCACGGATATTGCGGCGGAGAATCCTGTAGGGCGAGAAGAATTTTTTGGTCCCGTGGGGCTGCTGTTTCGGGTAGCAGATTTAGATGCGGCGATCGCGCTGGCAAACAACACACCCTTCGGCTTAGGCTCTAGCGCTTGGACAAATGACCCCATAGAGCAAGAGCAATTAATTAATGGCATTGACGCGGGTTGTGTATTTATCAACGGCATGGTGAAATCTGACCCGCGTTTACCGTTTGGTGGCACCAAGCGATCAGGCTTTGGCAGAGAATTGGGAGTGCCCGGAATTCACGAATTTGTCAACATCAAAACGATTTGGGTGAGATGATCCTTTACGCGCTCGGCTCTGGGCAGTTTTAGTGCAGATAGGTCATCCACAAGCTGGATGCGTCCTCGCCTGATTCCATAAAGGATGCGATCGATCGCCCGTTTTTCTTCATCGTCAATCGATACATCGCACAGAACCGCTGCCAATCCATAGCGATCCGCCACAGTTAATTTATGGCTTGCGATCGCGCACGTAAAAATTTCAGCCAGGGCGTTCGGAAGAATTTGGTGAGACATCGCTAGATATAGAAACTAAGTGGTTTACTATATCCCGCAAATTATCAAATATTGCACCAATTCATAACCTCACCTTAAACTCTTCACAATGGACTCTTATACTGTGTTGTTCTCTAAAGCGTCATTACGCAATGTGCGAATCACATTACAAGCAAGTCCCCGATCCTAATCAATCGAAATAGACTGAGGTCCATTGCCGTTGTGAGTCGCTGTGGTGTAAGTGGAAGTACCACCTTGCTTATCGAGCCAGCTTTTAATGGGGTCATCAGAAAGGTTGAGCCGCAGCAATCCAGAAAATAATCCGCCCATGAAGGCGACGGGCTGTTGAGTCAATTCTTTGAGGATAGGGGTGAGTTCATCGAAAAACATGAAAGGCTCCTTTTGCAGAATATTTGCGATTTCAGATTTGCGATCGCGGATTGAGTCGTGTATTTGGCGATTGTAGCGTTGCTAAGTGCCGAATAGCCGCGATTTGGGATTTTAAAATGTGAGATTTTGGATTGGTGCCTTTCGCTTCAGCCGTCAATTATTCAGTTGTCACCTGAAATGCTCAGACATTCGATAAGCAGCAATTCCACCGCTTGACAAGATGATTGCAAAAATGGGCGGAATCATCGGAATCCAGCCCTGATGATTAAACACGCCCATGCCGATGACTACTACGATCGCAATCAGTCCAGCTTCACCCACTAGCACCCAAACAGGACGACGCACCGCAAACCAAGCGATCGCTCCTGCTAAAACTGCCCAGCCGCCAATCCAGATAATTTCAAGCTCGTTTGACCAATACCAAATCGGCGGTTTTTCATCCAGTCCAGCATTTAAAAACTGGCTGACCATGTGAGCGTGAATTAATACCCCTGGAAGCCGAGAATTTTCTGGTTCAGTCAGGCTGAAAGGGGTTAAAAACAAGTCTTTAGCATTGGCGGCAGTGGTGCCAATCAGCACTACCCGATCTTTAATTTGCTCCGGCGATACTTGACCCTTTAGCACTTGGCTGAAACTCACCTGCTGAGCAATTTTTCGTCCACGATAATTTAGCATCACCTGATAGCCTCGATCATCTAGATCGTGATAGCCACCTGATTTTTTGCCAAGAGGAGGAAATGCAATGGTGCCCAACTGGAGAATGGCGCGATCGCTAGGGCTGGGCTGCAACCGAATGTCCTCTTTTGCCAAATACATTTGCGCCAATTGCAACGAAAAGGAATAAAAGGTGATGGTGTTCAAATCGGCAAACATTAGATTGCGCCGCACCACGCTATCAGCATCTAGCAACACATCATTAAACCCCACGCGATCGCTTGGCACACCGGGCGGTGCGGGAGTAATCGGTGTGCCAAGGTTATTAATCGCCACAATGTTGGGCGCTTTCAGAGCAGCCAGCAGTTGCGATCGCCCTGGTGCTTGGGGAATATCTCGAAAAATATCTAACCCAATGGCTCGTGGCTGATGGCGCTGAAGTTGGGTGATTGCGGTGGCGATCGCCTGATCAGATAGTGGAAACTGCTTTTGTGCCTGAATATCTGCTTCAGTAATCCCCACAACCAGCAAACGCGGATCGGGCGCAGGCTCCGGTCTACTTCGCATTTTCCAGTCATAGGCAGCAATTTCCATCGGTTGTAACCAGCCTAGGCTTCTTGCGCCAGTCACAATGCCGATCGCGACCATACTGACTGTGCCAATCACAACAGCGATCGCTCGACGACGGGGTTTTGCGGGAATATAGGTGACTTCAGACATCGACCTAGCCGTTCCTGAATCGTCTATTTGCGTGGGTGGCAAGAGTGTTTCATCGTTGCCAATCGTTGGATCTGCTAAAGCGGTTTGTTCAAGGGCGTGCAACACCTCCGTCGCTGACTGAAAGCGTTGATTAAAGTGGTAGCGCACCATTTGGTTGAGAATCCGGGCAAGCCAATGGGTTACCACGGCGCGATCGCGCCAGATGACTTCTCCCGTAGTGGGATGAGTCGGGAACTGAGACGGGTGCAACCCTGTGAGTGCTTGAATTGCAGTGATGCCTAAAGCGTAAATATCGCTGTTGTATCGGGGTTTGCCAGCCAATTGCTCAGTGGGACCATAGCCCTGAGTGGCAATCCCCACGGTTAGGTTAGTCTGCCCAGGTATTTGCAGCAGTTGAGTTTGCATTTCCTTGACTGCGCCAAAGTCGATCAGCACAATGCGGCGATCGCGTTGCCGTCGCATTAAGTTACTGGGTTTTATATCGCGATGAACAATGTTGTTCTCGTGAACAAATTCCAAAATTTCTAGCACATCTCGCAGCAGCGCAATGATTTCGGATTCCTCCAACTGCTTTAGATCTGCCAGTTCGTCGCTCAGCGGTTGCCCTTCGATATATTCCTGCACCAGATAAAACTGATGGTCTTCTTCAAAGTCTTGCAGTAAAGCCGGAATGCGATCGTGTCCGCCTAGTTTTCTAAGAATTTCCACCTCATTAAAAAACAGCCTCCGGGCAATCTCCAGAAACATTGGATCTTGGCTAGCAGGCTTCAGTTGCTTGATCACGCACTTGGGCTTTCCTACCTGCTGAATATCTTCAGCCACATACGTGCGCCCAAAACCGCCGCTTCCCAGCACACGCAGCAATCGATAGCGATGATTCAGCAGCGTTTCAGACATTATTTTGGGGTCAATCGCAAATTACCAAGCAGCACCCATAGTTCTGATCATGCCCTTGCCGACAAAATCAGCATGATTTGTAAATTATGCCTAAATTTTCCCAGATTTCTCATTTTTCAAGGGCAAGAGCAAGAGGCGCGATCGCATTTGGTTAGGAACGAGAACAAAATAAAACCAGTAACCTTTAGGGGCTTAGCATACACTGCGGGAAGCAATCTACGGGCGGAAAACCTTTGCTATGACCGAAAGCATACTTGCCAAACGCTAAGCCCTGACGATTGAAGTTGCCGATGTTATTCAATTCGCGATCTCGATCCTAGTCAACTCGTTTTATTCGCCTTTGGAAAACGCTCGATCTGAGCATATCCACTAAAAATAAGCTGCTTACCCTTTGTTTCCAAGCGATTGATCCGCATCATCACGCCATCTAAATCAAACCGATCCAAATCCACCATACCATTCAGGATTTCGGCAAACGCTTTGGTCAAGACTTCAGAAACGCCCCGCATCGCTTCCGGCACTAATTCCGGCTCGAACTGAGGATTTTGAAACAGCAGCTTACGACGACGTTCCACATCCAAGGTGGCGCTGAGGCTAATCGGCACAGTTCCATTCGGCAACGTAGCTTTGGCAAAAATCGCGAGCCGATTCTCTGGCAAAAGCTGCACATTCACGTCAGTAAACGAAACGGGTTCGCCGCCAGAGAGTTGCATCAACTCAGGATTGGTCAGATTTTCCTGGTGTTTTCTCACCAGTTCTGCGGTGAAAGCATGATTAATTCCGGCTTCGGTGAGCGTCACTTGGGCAACTGCCTGGGTAGGCTGACGCAGCCGAATATTGCCTGATAGAACAGACCCAAAATCGATGGAAACCGCATCGGTTTCAAACGACATCTCCTCAACTTGAAAATCTCGCCGAATGACGACATTCCGCCCGTCCATACGAAAGTTATCGATACTTCCCTGAAGCAGCTTGCTAGAAGGATTGCAACGAATGACCACCTCCACTGATTCACTTTCAGTAAATAGGTGTCGAATCGATTGGCTGGCAACTGTGTTGAGCATTCGCTCTCCAAAGTCACCACCCGGTTTTGCAGTGAAGCCACCAAACATACCTGTCACTTTTTCAGATACAGTTCACCCCATTGTGTAACAAACCATGAAGAACTGGCAACGTTATCAAAATTAAATTCTTGATATGAAGGATTGAGATTCTTCTATTTGGCTCCACTTTTGAATTTTGATTCCTTAACTACGCTTTGGTTTGCTATCATAGGCAAGCAACATACGCGGATGTGGCGGAATTGGTAGACGCGCTAGATTTAGGTTCTAGTTTTTCACGAAGTGAAGGTTCAAGTCCTTTCATCCGCATTTATTAGCCTGATGACCGCTCATTAAG
>CASBQE010000020.1 GCA_949127665.1 Synechococcales cyanobacterium PMM_0083 | reverse complement strand
GTGTTTGCAGATGTGATGCACGGTGCCGCAGCGGGTGGATTGGAGCAACTATTGGGCATTGCCATTCGCGAAGTGAACAGCGATCGCGATCCATTGTTTGGCGGCGGCGCACCGGAACCATTGCCCAAGTATATGGCTGAATTATTCCACCAGGTTCACAGCTATCGACAACAGCACCCAACCGGATTAGCGGTAGCGTTGGTGTTTGATGGCGATTGCGATCGCATTGCGGCGGTCGATGGACAAGGAAACTTCCTCAGTTCGCAAATTCTCATCCCCATTTTGATGGAGCATCTCGTCGTCCATCGCGGCTTTACAGGGGAATTTATCAAAACTATCAGCGGCTCAGATTTAATGCCCAAAGTAGCGGCGTTGCACAACTTGCCCGTCTACGAAACACCAATTGGCTACAAATACATCGCCGATCGCATGTTAGAAACCCAAGTGCTAATCGGCGGCGAAGAGTCTGGCGGCATTGGCTATGGCAATCACATTCCCGAACGGGATGCTCTACTGTCGGCGCTGTATGTCCTAGAGGCGATCGTCAAGTTTAACGCCGACCTCAGCGACATCTACCACGACCTGCAAACCCGCGCGGATTTCTTCTCTAATTACGATCGCATCGATCTGCCGCTATCCGGCATGGAAGCACGGGCACGACTGCTGAATCAACTCGAAAGCCAACCCCCAACCGAAATTGCTGGGCAAAAAGTGGTAAATGTCCTAGCGATCGATGGCTATAAATTCCGTCTAGAAGATGGACGCTGGCTACTGATTCGCTTCAGCGGCACGGAACCCGTTTTACGCTTGTATTGCGAAGCGAAAACCCTAGAACAAGTCCACGAAACCCTCGATTGGGCGCGAGAATGGGCAAGTAAAGCGTAGATACGGGGTAGGAAATGGCGATCGCAACAAGTTAGTGAATGGATAGTCAGACTGCTGATACGCTGGGGATTCTGCCATCGGGAGAATTTACTAATGACGAGATCACTTTCTTTAAAGAATAAATATGAAGCAAATAGACGTAGAGGAAGGTGCAAAACGCCAGCATAGAACAGTTGCTCTTTTTTGTGTAATCCAGTGCTGGGTGCGAGGGTTGGACGGTGTAATTTTAAATCGTTCAGATATTGAGCGATTAGTGGGGATTGAGAGATTCAAAGAGACAAGAATCGATTGGATTACTAGGGATTTTGCCGAGTTTTTTCCAATGAACCTTATGAAAGCCCAACAGGCTCCGTCAATTAAAATCAATTGACTTTCTCAAGCCTTGCCATATCCAGAGTTCCCCTTGATCAAAATCCCAAAATTGAACCCTTCAAATTATGGGAACTGCCAACTCGCCAACACCTTGGTGAACTCTATGAAGGGTTTATTCCGTTTTTTGCTGATTATGCTAACTATGATGAAAGACTTCTAGCGTCATACCTATTGCTTTTGGCACAAGGACAAATATCTCCCAAATCAATTCCACCGCTTAGTACAATTGATGAGAAGTAAGTCGGAGGTATACAGATTAGCCCTACAGCAGAGCAAAAAACACAGTGCTTCATCTTGTGTTGCTGGTTTACGAAACTTTACTTACCTATCAATGTTGTTCGGATAGATGCACGAACAGGCAATGTATTTTTCTTGGCAGGCGAAGAAAATATTGTAGAAGTATGTCCCAACGGTAAATGGAGGTATGTAGGATGAGCAAACCTGATTTTCAAGCGATGAGTCGTAAAGATCTACACACGTATGTCCTAGTGCATCGGGAAAACGAAGAAGCATTTTATGCGTATGTAGACAAGCTGCACGCAGAGGCAAACTGGATTGAAATGCCGCCACTGGAGTGTGTGAAAGACCTGGAAAATTATCCCGAATTTTTTGATCGGTTTCCTGGCAGACGAATGACTTGAACGCCCAATAGAACTATGTAGGGAGTAAGAAATAAGGAATGGCGATCGCTTCAGATAAAACCATTTCAGAGAAACGTAATTGGACGGATGAGGAGTTCATGGCGTTGCCGGATGGCGATCGCTACGAATTAGTGAATGGAGAACTAATCATTGTGGACAATTCAGGAATGGAGCCTGGACACTTTGCTAGTGTTCTCAATGCTTTTCTAACAACTTTTGTGCTGTCACATAAACTTGGAGTCATCTGTGATTCCAGCACGGCATTTACGATGAAGACGGGAAATAAGCGTTCTCCCGATGTTTCCTTCGTTGCCAAAGATCGCTTAAAGGGATTGAAAAAACTGCCCAAAGGCTTTCTCCAGGGTGCGCCCGATCTCGCAGTTGAAATCATTTCCCCTAGCAACAACACCTTCGACGAAATCCATACCAAAATCGTGGAATATTTCGACAGCGGCTCCAAACTCGTTTGGGTGATCCATCCCGATGAAGAATCGGTATTGGTTTACCACAAACCCCAACCCGACAAACTGCTGCAACGCTCCGATTCCCTAGACGGCGAAACCATCATTCCCGGCTTCACCGTTCCCCTTGCCGAACTGTTTGCCGATCTAAGTTTCTTGAATGACGAGTAGAACAGCCATGATTCAATATCTCCAGCTACCAGGGGAAGCCATTGCAGAGTCATTGGGGTTGCCATCATCCCCGCCACCGCTGCCAAACGGTGACGACGGTTCATCGCCTGAGAACGGGCGATCGCCGTCTTGCCTGAACAAGAGATAAGTTGCCGCAACGTTTGGACCGAAAACAATCCCATCTTCATGCTGCAAATCACGAGCTTGAAGGCTATGTCCGTTGATCGATAATCCATTGGCACTCCCTTTACCTTTGGCGTTGCCATCTACAATTCGATAGTAAAAACTACCGTCTTCCTTGGGTAATTGCACTAAGGTTGCATGGCGGCGAGAAACAAACTGTGAGATTAACCGGATGTCGCATTGAGGATCTCTGCCGATCGAATAGAGAGGCGCTTCTAAAACGAATTCTCGGCGACCTTGATCATCTTGGACGATAAAAATAGGAATCTGGCGCATCTGACAGCCCAAAAAGTAAGGTGTTAAATTATGAACTGGCTATTGCCCCTGCTAATCGTCTAGTTTAACGCCACGAATGGAGTAGTCGAGGAGTTGCATCGGATGAAGTACAGGAACGGTTTTACCTTGTAGTTCTAGATGTTTACTGATTTGCACAAAGCAGCCGATGTTGGCTGACGCAATCATGGATGCGCCAGTATTTGTGAGATTTTGGACTTTTTGCCGTCCTAGCTCCGCTGCCACTTCTGGCTGCAAAATGTTGTAAACGCCAGCACTGCCACAGCATAAAGCCGCATCCACAGGTTCGCGCAGTTGCACACCGGGAATCTGTTTGAGCAAAGTGCGGGGCTGGACGCTAATCTTCTGCCCATGCAGCATGTGGCAAGCATCTTGGTAGACCATTGTTAGCGGCTGGTCTTGCAGGGGCGAAAGTTTTGTCGTTAGCCCCACTTCCGCCAAAAATTCTTGCACGTCGCGCACTTTACCAGCAAACTCTTTAGCTCTGTCGGCGTAAACCGGATCATCTGCCAGGATGTGCCCATATTCCTTCAGCGTGTGCCCACAGCCAGAGGCATTGATTAAGATAAACTCGACTTTGGCATCGGCAAAGCTATCAATCAACTGACGCGCCAAGGTTTTAGTTTGTTCTTCCTGTCCCTGATGGTGAGTTAGGGCACCACAGCAGCCTTGGGAATTGGGCACGACGACTTCGCAGCCGTTGGCAGTTAAGACGCTTACGGTGGCAGTGTTAACATCGGGGTTGAAGAGTCGCTGGACACAGCCCAGCAGCATTCCAACTCGATAGCGTTGGATACCTTGAGCCGGAATAACGGTGGGAATAGGATCTTGAAAGGCACTGGCAGAAATGGGGGGCAACATCGCTTCCATTGCCGCTAACTGGGGCGATACCTGTTGGATCACACCCAGCGATCGCACCAGTTTTTGTAAGCCAGTTTTTTGATACAGTCCCAAAGGTCGCAGCAACAGCCGTAACCGATTGGGATAGGGAAACACCGAGAAGATCAGTTGGCGCAGCAGTTTTTCGGGCAGCGATCGCGTATGATTGCGTTCTACTTGCATCCGGGTCGCTTCGATCAGCTTGTCGTACTGCACCCCCGACGGGCAGGTGGTGACACAGGCAAGACAGCCCAAACAGGAATCAAAATGTTCCACAGTGGCAGGCGACAGCGGAATGGTTCCCTCATTCAGCCCGTCCATCAGATAAATACGACCTCGTGGTGAGTCAGTCTCTTTGCCAATCACCCGATAGCTGGGGCAAGTGGCTAAACAAAATCCACAGTGAACGCAGCTATCAATCAGCGCCGGATCGGGAGGGTTGCGGAAGTCAAAAGCGTGGGAGAAGTCTGGCGTGGGAGCTTCGGCGGTGGATGGCGAATCAGGGGTCATAATGCTCTTTTGGGGAAAAGTTCTAAGTTTTGAGTTTCAAATTCTGAGTTTAGGGAGTGGAAATTTTGCGTTTTGCCGTCCCCCTTCGTTATTCGTCATTCATCATTCGTCATTCACTTCGCCCCTAACTCCTGCTAAATTCCACCCACAAACCGACCGGGACTCAGCAAATTGTGCGGGTCAAACTGATGTTTAAGCGATCGCATCACGTTCGAGGCATTTCCGGCATAGCCCCATACTTCAATCTGCTGCTTCAGGGCAGTAGGTGCTTGCAACACCGATAAAAAGCCACCGTTGGTTTGGCAAATGTCACGTAGTTTGAGCAGGTGATTGGGTAAGAGATCGCCAGCGCAGATGAATCGTCCTAAGCCACTGGCGCTATGAATTTGAGCAGACCAAGCTGGCAGCGAAAGTTGATGAAGCTCATGCAAAAGCATGATCATTTTGGCGGGCTGTATTCCTATTTTGCAGGTAATTTCATCGGATTGGGGAGCTACCGTCATTCGCGTTTGCAATCGTTCCCATAGCGCGACATCTTCGTCATTTGTGTAAGATGCACAAGATAAGTTGAGCGATCGCCCGATTGCCTCCAAACGGCTCATTTGCTCTTTCGCGCTCGGCAGGATGCTTTGAAACCGCACTGCCAACCCTGTGCCTGACTCCAACCCCAACGTTTCCATCACAGCGCCCGAAACAATATCGGCATGAGTGGGGATCAGGGCAGATTTAAGTAATGCGCTTGCTGCTTCGGCGATCGCGTCCTGATCACCGCTGAGAATCATTGTTTGAGAGGCTTCTGGTAACGGATAGACCCGCAACGTCACCTGAGTGATCACGCCTAAAGTACCGTAAGATCCTGTAAACAGCTTCATCAGGTCGTAGCCCGCCACATTTTTT
Source organism: Synechococcales cyanobacterium PMM_0083 (assembly GCA_949127665.1). GTDB lineage: Bacteria > Cyanobacteriota > Cyanobacteriia > Leptolyngbyales > Leptolyngbyaceae > ULC077BIN1. Next base: position 962 of record CASBQE010000020.1, on the reverse strand, counting down.
ACCACTCTGCCGCCCGCTTTCGCCAGTTTCCCATCTGCCCGAACAAAGGAAATGCCCAGCAGCATATCGCGCACACCTTGATAGCGCTGCCGAAAAGAACCCGTATCTGCTGTTGCCACAATCCCGCCAATGGTTGCATCTTGGGGATAACTGGGGTCGATCGCTAAAAACTGGTTTGCTTTTGCCAACAGTGCCTGCAACTCCGCAAAGCGCATCCCGGCTTCCACAGTCACCGTCAAATCTCCGGCGGCATGGTCGATTAATTGGTTGAGGCGCTGAGTGCTAATGACCGCAAGCGGTGTGGAGTTGCTCAAGCCGCCCCAGTGGAGTTTGCTACCAGAGCCAGCGGGAATCATGCCCCAGTGGTTTTGGTGGGCGCAGGTGATGATCTCAGCAAGTTCAGCTACGGTTTGCGGAGATGCAAGACAGGCAACTTCAGAGGTAGGGGCGATCGCTTGGGTCATTTGGTCTTTCCAGTGCGGATCGATCCTGTCCCACGGATGCACATGGGTGGTTTCGATAATCTGCTGTAACTCCTGCGCGATCGCTTGAGTTGCCGCAGAGTTTTTCTGAGTGAAATTGGTATTCATCAATCCAGTATCCTATTCATCCAAAATCCACTCTGATGCCCGCTCTCCCAGCTCTAGAGGAATGCTGACTGCCTTTCCTTGGCGCGGTCGTTCACGAGTCTGCAAAACAAACGTCTGCACTTGTGCCCACGCATCCCAGGCTTGTATGTAGCTAGCCACTGCGTTCAGATGCTCCAAATACTCCGCTTCTGTCATGGGAAATGAAGCTTGCTCCAAATACTTCCACATGACTAAAACGAAAATTTTTCCTTGGGTTCGGCGTAGTTGAATGTCATACGATCGCCCCCATTTGTCGAGTAAAAGTTGATGAAGATCCTGTCCAGTCATGGACTTCAGTATCCCACAGCTAGGGCAGAGCCACGGATCAATCAT
>CASBQE010000019.1 GCA_949127665.1 Synechococcales cyanobacterium PMM_0083 | reverse complement strand
TCCTGGCAATGTTGAGCGGCGAGGCTCATTAGAAGCAACTGGGGTGCGCCTGGATGGGCAAGAACTGTTTAAGATTGCGTCTCCAGCTATAGCGAATCGCAGCGAACCGGGCAATCAGATTCCGGTCGAAGTCCGTGCCAGACAAATAGAAGCCAATTTGGAACAACTGGTGACTCGAAATGGATTGCTGGATGAAACGGCACTCGATCCCAAAACGCTGAAGGTGATGATGGAACGGATAAATGGGCAGCCTGTGCTTTTTGTTAAAGATGCCGCTCTGGCAGAAGCAAAGGTCTTGTTGACGGTAACGGACACAGATGCTCAATATCATTCAACCAGCAAAATCCAATTAGCAACCCAATGGGAAGAAATTTTGGAGCGGGAACTTCGACAGGCACTCGAACTGCGTCAACCTCAAGCGGTGCAACAACAAATTTCCACAGTGGTCAAAACCCTGGTTGCCAGCATCCTACTGACGCTGGTGTTGTGGACAGCCTGGGCATTTTTGAGACGACGGAAACACAAGCTTGAGCAACAACAGGCAGCGGAGACGGCGTTGATTCACACTCAAGACCTGATGCTGAGTCAGCCATCAGATTCAGATGCAGCCCCGCAGTCGTCTCAGGAAGTGCGCCATCATTTCAGCTTAGAGCGACGACTGCAAAGGGTTCGGTTTCTAAGATGGCTCATATTTTGGGCGATCGCCTTTATCTGGATGATTGGGCTTGCCTATAGTTTCAATACCTTTCCCCAAACGCGCAGGTTCGCCAAAAAAGTCATCGCCATCCCGATTGTGCTGCTTCTGACCTGGTTCTTAACTGGGTTGCTCAATCAACTGACCGATCTGGTCGTCGATCGCTTCATCCAAAGCCGCAAGCAAGACCAATACTCAACCGAGGCATATCTCCAACGAATTGCCACGATCGCCAACGTGATCAAAGGGTTAAAAATGACCCTGCTCTACGTGGTGGCAATTCTCTCGGTGCTTCAATGGTTAAACTTAGTACCCGGCTCAATCCTAACGCTGGGGGCATTAATCGCTTTAGCGATTTCATTTGCGGCACAAAGCCTGGTCAAAGATTTGGTGAATGGGTTTCTAATTTTACTGGAAGACCAGTTTCGGATTGGAGATAACATCCGAGTGAATGGCATCTCCGGCATGGTGGAAAACCTAAATCTGCGAGTGACTCAACTCCGCAGTGACGAAGGCAATTTAATTACCCTACCCAATAGTTTGATTGCTCAGGTGGAAAACCGGTCGCGCACTTGGGCACGAGCCGATTTTCAGGTTGAAGTGGCTTATGATACTGATGTCGATCGCGCTCTTGCGGTGGTTCGCGAAACCGTGGATTGCATGGCGCAAGATCCAGAATGGCAATCAGTGATTTTGGATACCCACGAACTGTTTGGAGTGGATCAGATTTCGCATACTGGAATCGTGATCCGCATCTGGATTAAAACGGCTCCGCTGAAGCAGTGGAACATAGCACGAGAATTACGTCGTCGGCTCAAAATCGCTTTAGATCGCAACCATATTCAAATCGGCGTTCCTCAGCAGCGCATGATAGGAAGTGGCAAGCCCGACCCAATTGAGCAGCCCTCAAGCAGCGATCAAGGCAGCTTTATCCAAGATGAAAAATAGCATGAAGTTGATAATGGTCAGGGCGATCGCACCCAGAATCGCGCTGCCAACTCCCCACTTCAACTGAAAACCCTCAACCAACCAAGCCGCGAATGCGAAAATAGTAATGTTGCCGATCAGCGGAATCAGCCCCAAGCTAAGCACCGCTGGAACTGCCCTCAACCAATTAGGAATTAGATTGTAAAGTCCATCAAATGCGCCAATAATTGCGCCTGCAATCAGTGCTTTAATCGGGCTATCAATCTCAACGCCAAAGGGCAATTTAGAGATAATCAACAAGCTGATGGCGGTCACAACAATAGCAATCAGAAAGCCTAGCATTCGTTGACTCCTTCCACTGGGTTAAATAGAACACGATGTTTAATAGAACACGATATTGTGAACTCGGTAATCATTGTTCATACCGCTTTTGAGGTTCGGCTGCGCTCAACCCGCAGGCATGGATGTTGAGCGTAGCCGAAAGATCAGGGCTTGATGTTAGATCTCTAGTTGCCAGATGAATAAACAGAACATGAGCAACCAAAAATCTGTTCTTATAGGTTTAGGGCTTAAAGTGCAATGCCTTATCAATCGATGACAGCGCCCCAGACTCCTGACGGCTAACCCGTTCACCCCCAATCCCAAATCGCCCCTCTTCTTTGACCGCTTTAGCGACCTGCCCAGCGATCGCCAGAAGCCATTGCTTAAACTCTTCCGCCTGCACCACGGGGACTTTAGACATCAGAATGGAACTCACTTGGTTGAAGTGAGCGATCGCCTGTTTCTCGGCATCAGCCGCAGTATTAAAGGTTTGAACCATTCCTAGCAACTCAAACTGCTGCTTCAATAACAACTGCTCTCCCTGGAGTGTCTCTTGAGCGGCGATCTCTTTCAGGGAAGCGATTACGGACTTGACTAAATCACTGGAAATATCCACTCGCTGTAGTTCGGTTGCCATAATTTGAACGGCTGCCTGCATTTCTTTTAAAAGGGAAACTGCATCAGTTTTGTCTGCAAGAATAATCATCAAGATTGCCTGCTTAGGAGTTTGCAACAGAGTTGCCCACTCGGTATCTGAAAAATACTGCTGCTTAATCATTACAACAACCCCAATGCTTGCTAAACTGCAACTCGAAAATATCAACATTTTAATCTACAAAAGAAATATATGAAAGTTATAGGAATAGTGCAGATTTCAGCGCGAATTGATCAGTCAGCGCCAGCGATCGCCCCGCTTACTTTTGGTTGCCAACGAGCTTAAGTTTCATTACACTCACCGACTTCCTATTAGTTTCATATAACCATTGACTATGATTCACACCGTTATCTTTTAAAAGATTTACGTCTGTCCACTGTGTTTTAGGAGTGAGGTTTTCAATGCTTGCTAACCGTATATCTAAGTTCTTTTTGGCTACATTACCGTTGTTTTTACTCGTAAGCTGCGGGGGGCAATCCACTCCACCCGCCGCCACAACCCAAGACAAAAAAGCTCAACTCTGTACCGATCTGGCAAACCTTAAGACATCCGTCGCCACCCTCAGAAGCATGAGTCCTAGCTCCACAGTAGGTGATTTCAAAGCGGCGCGAGATCAAGTTAAAACAGCGTTTGGCACTGTTAAAACGACGGCTGCAAGTGTCCAAGATTCAAAAGTTGAGGATTTAGAGAAGGCACAACAGGGCTTGGATAAAGCGATTACCAACGTTTCTGATAAGGCAACGCTCAATCAAGCGATGACATCCGTGACCCCCCAAGTTACCGCATTGCAACAGGCTGAAGCCAAAATGACAGCGGGATTGAGTTGCCCCTAATCGACCTAGCGATCGCATGAGGTTTATCAGCCAAATTGGCAACATCATCGCCAACAGGTGAGTAAACCTCATTGTGATACAACCTGCTAAAACCCGTTAAACCTCGACAAGGAAATTTTCATGATCACTCGTCAAGATCTGAAGCACTTGCAATCTTTGACACCAGTTCCTGCCCTTTCCATTCTGTTGCCAACCCATCGCACCTTTCCCGATAACAAACAAGATCCGATTTTGGTCAAAAACTTAGTTGATCAGGCAAAGGCTCGGCTGGGCGAAGAATTTTCTGTCCGTGAGTTGGAGCGGTTACTAGAGCGGCTTGATGCGCTGGTGAGCGAAATTGACTATCCCCACACGCTGGATGGGTTGGCTTTGTATGTGAGTCATGACTTTGCCAAACTCTACTACCTGCCGTTTTCCATACCTGCACGAGTGGTGATCGATCAAACCTTCGCTACTCGTGATTTAGTCTATGGAATGCATCGGGCGCAGCGCTACTGGGTCTTTCTCTTAAGCCAAGCATCCACTCGCCTATTGGCTGGAACTGGAGAAACCCTGGAGGAAATTCATGACAAAAATTTCCCGATGGAAATGACCGAACCTGGAGGCACTACCGCGCTTCCTTTTGACTCTGATTCCAGTTATCTAGACGATCGCCATCGCCGATTTTTTCAGCAAGTAGACAGTGCTTTTACTGAAAACTACTACACCGAGGATAAATCACTGCCATTGATTGTCGGCGGGGTAGTTCGCCAAGTCTCTTTCTTTCAAGAAGTTTCGCAACATGCTTCCGCGATCGCCGGCACCATCAGCAGCAATTTTGATAAAGCAACTGTCTCTGAACTGGCTCCTCAAACCTGGGAAATTGTGCAGACTGTGAGGCAGTCACAACAGGCTGATGCACTCCAAGCATTAGATGACGCAATCAGCGCCCAACTGGTGGTTTCAACGATCGAAGAAGCGTGGCAGATGGCACAGGCAGGTCGCGGCAAGCTGCTTCTGGTTGAAAAAAATTATCATGTGCCAGCGATTTTAAATGAAAGCGGCAAATTTGAGTTGGTCGAAGCAGTGGGTGGCTCAGACGTGATGGATGATGCAGTAGATGAAATTATTGAAGCGGTGTTGGCGATGGGAGGGAAGGTGGCGATCGTCGATGATGGCGCGTTAGCAGATCATCGACACATTGCCTTGACGTTGCGATATTAAAAGGACTTGCGGATCATGCTCGATCAAACAGTCCCATCTTTACCGATATCAACGGGTTGCTTACCGCCTAGCGATCGCGTGGGGGCATTGGTGATTGAGGCACGCGATCGCTTTCAGTCGGTTGATCAAGGGAAGGTCGCAGACTACATTCCGGCTTTGGCTCAGGTGCCGCGTGAGTTGTTTGGCGTGTGCGTGGTAGGGGTGAATGGTGGCATTCATGCGGCTGGAGACACTGACTATGAGTTCTCGATCCAGAGTATCTCTAAGCCGTTTGTGTTTGCGCTGATTTGTCAGGCGATTGGTGAAGATGAAGCCCGTGCCAAACTGGGGGTGAACAGCACTGGGCATTCATTTGATTCGGTGATTGCCATTGCCAAGATCAATCAAGGAACCAGTAACCCGATGGTGAATGCGGGGGCGATCGCTGCCACCAGTTTGGCACCGGGCAAAACCGCAGCGGACAAATGGCAGTTCATTCAAACCGAACTGTCTCGATTTGCAGGCAGACCTCTCACACTCAACGAAGCGGTTTATCAATCTGAAGCAGCCACCAATCAACGCAACAAAGGCATCGCTAAACTCCTTCAAGTGTACGATCGCATCTTTTTCGACTCCGTTGAAGCCACCGACATCTATACCAAACAGTGTTCGCTTAATGTCACTGCACAAGATCTAGCAGTCATGGCGGCAACGTTGGCAAACGGCGGCATCAACCCCCTGACCCAAGAGCGAATCATTGATCCGATTCACTGCCAGCACGTTTTAGCAGTCATGGTCACAGCCGGACTCTACGAAAATTCTGGTGACTGGCTCTATGAAACCGGGCTACCCGGCAAGAGCGGAGTCAGTGGCGGCATAGTTGCAGTTTCCCCTGGCAAAGGCGGCTTGGGCACCTTTGCGCCGCCGCTCGACGAGGCTGGCAACAGCGTTAAAGGTCAGCTTGTGACTCAGTGTTTGTCTGAACAACTGGGACTCAATCTATTCGCGTCGCATCCACTTCGTTAAATTCCAACCATTTTTTATTTTCAGATGGTAAATTGATGTCAACAAATTATTCACCAAGCGAGATACACCGATGACTACTGATTTTGAATCTAGTGTAGATATTAGAAAATCGACGGGCTGGGTGATCGCCCTCAGCATTCTTCTAATTATTCTTGGCATATTGTCAATTATACTTCCGGCGTTTGCCTCAGCCTTTTTCACCTCTTTTATGGGTTGGATTGCACTGATTAGCGGCATTGTGATGATTGTCCAGTCGTTCATGTCAAAACCAGTTCGAGGCTTTTGGCTGAATTTAATTGTGGGGATTTTCTACGCGATCGCAGGGGTTTACATCTTGTCTAACCTAGCAGCCGCAGTGTTGGCATTGACCCTTGCATTCGGGATTCTGTTCGTTGCGGAAGGGATTTACACCATCATCATGGCGTTTACCAATAAGGCAGGGCACAGTATGTCGTGGTTGGTAGCGCTCAACGGAGTTATCACTTTGATTCTGGGCATCATGGTGCTGAATCGATTTCCCTTCAGTGCGATTTGGCTGATTGGTTTGTATGTGGGGATCAGCCTATTGATGAGCGGGATCTCTTTATTAGTTTCCGCCCTGGCGATTCGGAAGGTAGTGTCTGCTTAGCCCCATCTCTGTAAGGGCAGGTTTTGCCAGAGATGATTAGCTTGCCTTAAAAACTCCGGTAAAACTTGCTCGAACCTGGCGGTATCTTCCTTAGAAATCTCCTGAGCAAAACTATGAAAAAAAGCGATCGCATATTTGACGAAACCTACAAAATTGATCAAGCGACCAATCGTCATATGATTGAGGTCGCGATCGCTCAGCACACTGAGATTTTCAACGAATGGGACCCGGCTCCTTTTAAACGGCGATCGCTTGATCCCTACTTACAATCCTATTTAGAGGAAGGTTCCGACGAAATTCCTTCCAAATATGAAATTGAATTATGTTTTACCTTGCCACCAGGAACGCGAAATGAACAGATAGAGGAGGAAGTTCGGAATGGGATTAAGAACAGCTTTATCTCTAAACGATATTTTCTCAGTAAGGATATAAAAAAGACCAACACTCGGATGATTGTATTTGTGGTGGTCGGTCTTATCTGTCTATGGGTGGCAAAGAGTCTTGCTACAGAAGCGAATTTGCAATCTATTCTGCTGGAAGGACTGGCGATCAGTGGTTGGGTTTTTCTATGGGAAGCGGTTTCTCTGTTCTTTTTCACCAACCGTCAACTCTATCACCGTTACCAAACCTTCAAACGATTGCAGAATGCCCCCGTAATTTTTCGAGAGCAGGAGAGAACCCCGTCGAATTCGCTTTTGCCAAGCAATACTAGAGCGGTTTAAGTGGGATGCTTTAGTGGGATACCCATGAAAGAATTTAAAAATGACTGCGACTAAAAACCTAAAACCCATCGATTCTTCTGGCGATCGCCCAGTTGGATCTCGTTCAGTCCGCGATCGCCTCGCTGCTGGAAAAGCGCTACGCCAAACCGTCAAGCGCTCCGATCACGCTGCCTATCAACCACCCACGAACCGCGAAGACCCGATCGCGATTCTGGAAGCTCAAGCAACAACCCGCGTCGCCGATCTAGTGCCCATCCGCTATGCTCGAATGCTAACCTCTCCGTTTGCTTTTCTGCGGGGTTCGGCAGCCATCATGATCCAGGATATTGCCCCCGCTCCAACTACGGGCTTAACCGTGCAGGCTTGCGGCGATATGCATGTGTCCAACTTTGGCGTGTTTGCTTCCGCCGAGCGCAATCTGGTGTTTGCGATCAATGATTTCGATGAAACCTATGTCGGCGCTTGGGAATGGGATCTGAAACGGTTGGTGGCTAGCGCTGTGGTGGCGGGGCAATTTTTGGGGGGCGATCGCGTGCTTTGTGAATCGGCGGCGCGATCGGTGGTGCAGTTCTACCGTGAACATCTACATCAATATGCCGACCTGGGTTATCTCGATCTGTGGTATGACAACATCACAGAAGCCGACTTGCTTCAAGCATTGCCCGCCCCATCTAAAGAGAAAGCAACCCAACTTTTGACAAAAGCCCGTCAGCGCACCCATCTCCAGGTGCTAGAAAAAACGACTGACCTGATTGACAATCAGCAGCACATTGTCGAATCGCCTCCTTTAGTAGTCCGGATAGAAACGATCCGCCGTGGAGAACAGATTATTGAGACCATTGAACAGCTAATCCAGGATTATCTTGCCTCTTTAAGCTCAGACCGCCGCTTTCTAGTATCGCGATATCGCATCCTAGATGTTGCTCGTAAAGTGGTCGGTGTCGGCAGTGTTGGGACTCGCTGCTGGATTGTTTATTTGGAAGGTGTAGATGCCAGTGACCCGCTATTCTTGCAAATCAAGGAAGCCCAACCCTCAGTCCTGGCTCCCTACACGGAGACTCTCTGTAGCTATACGTTGCCAGATAATCATCAGGGGCATCGAGTGGTGACAGGGCAGCGATTGATCCAGGGTGCGCCCGACATTTTTCTGGGCTGGGGCGAGTTGGATGGGGTTCACTACTACATTCGTCAGCTACGGGATATGAAGGGGGGAGTCAAGCTTGAACCCGGCAAGTTTCGAGTAGCGTCACTGCCAGACTACTGCGGGATATGTGGTTGGGCGCTGGCGTTGGCACATGCCAAGTCGGGTGATGCTGCGATACTGGCAGGTTACATAGGTGAAAACGATGCACTGGATGATGCACTGGTAAAATTCGCCTTCGCCTATGCCGAGCAAACCGAGCAAGACTACGATCGCTTGGCAGCCTCAGCAAAACAGGGACGCATTCAGGTTGCAAGCGAATTTTGACCCAGAATTGCTCTGGCTATATCGATTTCATATTTTTCTGCTTTACTCTAACAAGGACAGTCAATGTTCCTGTCGTCAGAAAGAAGGACGCTTAGGAATGAAAATTAAACAAGTTCGAGATTTGGTAGGCGCGTAGCATTCGGGCAAAAATCCTTGCAACTCAAGCAGAATCATTTACCGAATGCTACGCCCGTACAGCCGGAATGTTCGATTTTATTAAATCCATGATCCTTGTTAATCCTGACTAATGATTTTTGAGTGAGTTAAGACGGCAATCTGAGGCAGTAACCTATGACTAACAACCCAAACGATTACGACGGTAATGTACAGAATCGGCAAGACCTGATTCAAGATCAAGAAGCGTTTCTCCTACAGCAAGAAGAACGGCGATTGAAAGCAGCCAAACGACGAGCCAAGTTTAGCTGGGTTCGCAACACTATTTTGCTTTTAGTTGGGGCGTTACAAATCTTGCTAGGGATGCGTTTTTTTCTGCGACTGGCTGGCGCGAATACCGAAAATGCTTTTGCCCAATTAATCTATAACCTGTCAGATCCGTTTATCGCACCCTTTGCAACTTTGTTTGTTAGTCCTGTGAGGGGCGGCGGCAATTTCATTTTGGATGTGAATGTATTGATTGCTATGGCTGTTTATAGCTTGTTGGGCTGGCTAGGGATCGCGGTTGTAAATTACTTGCAGGGGCAAGAACCCTATCGCCGATGATTGGGCGTTGATGGTGCGCTTCACCTGGAGAAATGCTTTACGCGATCGCTTTCTTGGCATCAAAATTAGTCCGTTTTAATGGAGTTTTGAGTTTTGAGTTTTGAGTTTTGAGTTTTGAGTTTTGAGTTTTGAGTTTTGAGTTGTGTTTGCGTAGCATTTTGTAGGAAATATTTTGAGGTTTGACGAAAGTCTGCGGGTTGAGCGTAGTCGAAATCCAACTCTAAAAGCCGTAAAAACAATTAATTTCTGGGTTGATAATGGCTGACTCAAGCAATTGTTTTTAGGGTCTCAAACTGCTGCCAGCACAAGTACATTGCTCGTGGAACGTGAAAGCAACCCTTCCATTTGCCGCCCTTCAAATTCAGCAATATTTCTCCCC
>CASBQE010000018.1 GCA_949127665.1 Synechococcales cyanobacterium PMM_0083 | reverse complement strand
TGCCAAATTTTTTGGTTCACCAACGACACCACCACCACTAACGGCAGTGCTGCAAAATAGCCGCCCAACCCCCACCAAAACCAGTTCCCTTTCAAGCTGATGCGAAACCAATCCTCTGGTAGCGGCAAATAAGATTTGATTGACCAATACAGCACACCCAAGCCACCCGCTGCCAACAGCACGTAATTGAACAGGATGAATAAGGCTTTTCCCTGTTCTCCAAAGCTAGCGGGATTCAGCCCGGTTGCTCGTTGCAGCACTGCCAGCAAAATCGGCAGGGCAATTTGCCCCACCATAAAAAAGCCCAAAATTAGCACCTGCCAGATGGTTTCTCCATCCCAGGGCGTTGTCCAGGGTTCTAAAGTTTCGGCGGAGAGAATGGCTTGCTTGCGCTGTAAAATCCATTGTCCAATTACAAAGATCAGAAGACCAATGCCAATCACACCGCTGACAACCGGAATGCCACCGACGATCGCCAAACTGGTTAATGCTTTTTCTGCGGCTTGCTGTTCGGTTATTTCTAAGGACTGCAAATCAGAGGAGCGCTGTTGCAAGGTATATAGCTGGGTGAGGGCGCGATCGCGAAACCAGCCATCCAAGGTTTTTTGAATTTGAGGTTCGGCATCAGGAAGCAACTCAGGTGACTCAGCCCACAGCCCTTTTAGAACTGCCGCCGTCGCTGCCAAAGGTTTTAGCCCAGAGTCTACTTCTGCCTGCTGAACCACGCTCTCCCAGTCTTTTTGGGCAAGCGCTGTCTCTCCCTGCTGCGATCGCAGAACCCCCAACTTTAAATCTAGTTCTGCAACTAAGCGAGTTAGCTTACGTTCAGTTTGCCCCAAAGGTTCTGGTTGGGCTTTATTGCTGGAATCACTGGCTAAAAGGGATTGCGTCTGCTTGAGAGTTTTTTGCACTTGCTGCCGCACATCTTCATATTGCTCCAAAGCGTTTTTGGTTGGCTCTGTACCTAGCAGCGCCTTCCGAGCCGCATCCATGCTGGTATCAGTGCTGTTAAATTCCGTAGACCGCAAGAGCAAATTAGTTTGATACAGTTCCAAACGGCTTTGAATTTGGGGCTGATTCCAGCTACTCAGCAAATCTTGCCCCATGAGAAAGACCGCCAACACCGTCAGCGCTACCAGAATCACCCGCTTAATCGTCATGAAATCCTCAAATGGCTATGGATCTATCCCTTAGGGTACAGGAAATGAGGAAGGGCGAGAGGCAAGGGGCGAGAGGCAAGGGGGAATAAACCCAGCGATCGCGTAGGGTGCGTTGAGCGAAGCCGAAACGCACCCTGGAAAAAATGGCTGGATTCAAACAGAGGGTTGCGAACAGGGTAGAATGCTTCTGTCTAAGCGATCGCAGCTTGACTTCAAACGCTTTAATCCAAAACCCTCATTCCCCATTTTCTCTATGGTTACTCGCGTCATTTTGGTTCGTCACGGTCAAAGCAGCTTCAATGTTGAGCGGCGAGTGCAGGGCTTTTTGGATGAATCAACCTTGACCGATCAAGGGCAGGCAATGGCGCATCAGGTGGGCGGTGCCCTCAGTGAAATTTCGTTTGATGCCGTTTACAGCAGCACCCTCCGCCGCGCAAAAGACACCGCAGAAATTGTCTTGGCTCACTTAAAAACCACGCCAAAAGCTCCCCTGCAAACCGTTGACAGCTTGAAAGAAATCAATTTGATGCTGTGGGAAGGGATGCTATTTAGCGATGTGGAGCAAAAGTATCCCACTGAGTACGAGCAGTGGAAGACTTGCCCCCACGAAATGCGAATGCTGATTCCGCAGAAAAACGGCGGGACGGAGGAACATTTTCCAGTCGTGGAGTTATTCGATCGCGCCCAGCAGTTTTGGCAAGAGTTTCTGCCCAATCATGCCAATCAAACCGTGCTGCTTGTTGCCCACAGTGGGATTAATCGGGCGCTCATTAGCACGGCGATCGGGCTAGATGCTAGTGGCTATCAGACCGTGCATCAGTCGAATTGCGGCATCAGCGTCCTCAATTTTGCTGGAGGATGGGGCAATTTGGTGCAGGTGGAATCGTTGAACCAAACCGCGCACTTAGGCGAACCGATTCCCAGCCCAAAAAAAGGCTATCACACACGGCTGCTGCTGGTGCGTCATGGCGAAACCGAATGGAACCGCCAGAAGCGCTTTCAAGGACAAATTGATGTGCCGCTGAATGACAAAGGGCGATCGCAGTCCAACCAAGCCGCAGAATTTCTTAAAGCCATTTCTATTGATCATGCAGTCACTAGCCCCATGCTGCGCCCCAAGGAAACCGCAGAGATCATCTTGCAACATCATCCGGATGTGACGTTGCACTTTGAGGACAATTTAAAAGAAATTAGCCATGGATTGTGGGAAGGCAAGCTAGAAGCCGACATTGAGCAAGAGTTCCCCGGAGAACTAGAGTGCTGGCAGCAAACGCCAGAAGTGGTTCAAATGCCAGAGGGGGAAAACCTTCAGCAAGTATGGAATCGTGCCACAACTGCCTGGAAAGCGATCGTTCAAACGGCAATGAATCAACCTGAGGCGGGGACAACACTAATTGTTGCCCATGATGCTGTCAACAAAGCGATTCTTTGCTATGTGCTAGGCTTGCCGCCCGATCGCTTTTGGAGCTTCAAACAAGGGAATGGAGCCGTTAGCGTGATTGACTATGCAGCGGATCAACCGCCAATCATGATGGCGATGAACATCACGGCACATTTAGACGGCGGGGTGTTGGATAAAACCGCAGCGGGAGCTTTATAGAGTGTTGAGGGATGAATGAGCTTCTAAAACAAGTGCGAGTGCTTGATCCGAGTTCACAGACGGATCGGGTTGCCGATGTTTTAATTACGGATGGCATTGTGACGGCGGTGGAAGACGCGATCGCCGATTATCCGTCCAATGCGACCATTTACGAAGGGTCTGGATTGATCTGGGCACCCGGACTCGTTGATCTCTATAGTCACTCTGGCGAACCCGGTTTTGAAGAGCGTGAAACCCTGAAATCTTTGAGGCAGGCGGCGGCGGCAGGCGGTTTCACTCGTGTTACCATCTTGCCCGATACCGATCCTGCCTTAGATCATCTTGCCAGTCTTGCATGGCTGCATGACCAATCCAACGCATTGACTTGTAGCCCTTCTGTTCCTACATTGCAACCGTGGGCAGCGCTAACTTTAGAGGTCAAAGGTCAACAAATCACTGAATTAGCGGAACTAGCAACGGCAGATATAGCCGGATTTGCCGATGGAAAGCCGCTGCAATTGATCATGGTGCGCCGCTTGTTGGAATATCTGCATCCATTCGGTAAGCCTGTGATGCTGTGGGCATGGGATAGAGAATTGGTAGGCAATGGGGTGATGCGTGAAGGATTGGACTCCATGCAGATCGGGCTTCCCGGCATCCCGGCGATCGCTGAAACTGCGGCTCTGGCTGCGCTACTAGAATGCATCGAAGCAATCGGCACGCCAGTCCATTTGATGCGAATTTCGACGGCTCGTGGCGTAGAGTTAATTCGCAAGGCAAAAGAGCGGGGCTTACCGATTACTGCCAGCACATCCTGGATGCATTTATTGCTGAATACTCAAATGATTGCCAGCTATAACCCCAATTTACGACTCAATCCGCCCTTGGGCACTCCAATCGATCAAGCGGCATTGATCGACGCGGTGCAGCAAGGTGTGATTGATGCGATCGCAATTGATCACAGCCCTTACACCTATGAAGAGAAAACGGTGCCTTTTGCCGAAGCGCCTCCGGGGGCGATCGGGCTAGAATTGGCGCTACCATTATTGTGGCATCGCTTCGTTGAGTCCGGTTTATGGACGGCGATCGAGCTTTGGTCAGCCTTAAGCACTCGTCCGGCAATTTGTTTACAGCAAAAACCACCTGCGATCGCCAACGGTCAACCCGCAGAAATGATTTTGTTTAATCCTCAGCAGTGTTGGATTGCAAAGGCTGCTTCGCTAAAATCATCCGCATCAAATACCTTTTGGTTAAATCAAGACATTCAAGGTCAAGTCATTAAAATTTGGTGCTAAAAGATAAACAGGCAATCAAAAGCGATCTGCAATGAAGCACCTGCCAGCCTTAGAGGATTTTTTGTAAAGTAGAAAATAGACTAAACGCTCCATAGAATTCGTCCGTTTGCGTATTACTGATATATAAGATTTATATAAAGCGAAGCGGTTATCATAGGTCTACCTAGAATAGTGTCAGGTATTCCTCAAATCGCTCGGCAGGGGCACCCCTTTTTTCAAAAAGGGATCTAGCAACCCATCAGTTGTTAGAAATTCTACAGATTACCAGCGAGTTTATTTAGGAATAAGTGAGTGGCACGGCATGAAAGAAACTAGCTTAGGAAATCACAGACGGTTACTGCTAATTGATGATGACCCTAACCTCATTTTGTTGGTTAAGGACTACTTGGAGTTTCGGGGTTACGAAGTAATTACCGCAGAAAATGGTCGTGAAGCTCTAGAAGTTTTGGAGCAAGAGACTCCAGACATGATTATTTGCGATGTGATGATGCCCGAAATGGACGGCTATTCTCTGGTGCGTCATGTGCGCGAAGATCCTCGCACTAACTGGATTCCAGTGCTGTTCCTTTCAGCAAAAGGGCAAAGCCAAGACCGGGTGAAAGGGCTAAATACTGGAGCGGATGTGTATATGGTCAAGCCGTTTGAGCCAGAGGAGTTGGTTGCCCAAGTTGAATCTTCGTTAAAACAGGCAACGCGAATGTCTGAGCGTCCGGGTAGAGGGAATGAATCAACTCCCAAAATTCAGGTGCCCTTTGATGTAGAACTCACACCCACTGAGCTAAAGGTGGTTCAATTTGTAGCGCGGGGGATGGCAAACCGCGAAATTGCCGATCAACTCAGCGTCAGCCAACGAACGATTGAAAGCCACGTCAGCAATATGCTAGGGAAGACTGGATTGCATAACCGGACAGAGTTAGCTCGGTGGGCGATCGAAAACAACATGGCGTAGCTTTAACTCCATCCTATGCAAATACTTGGTGCAGGAATCTCGTTATTTCTGCCCAGGCAGCGTCGGTCGCAACCGGATCAAAGCGATCGCCATCATCTCGCATAAACGTATGGTTTGCTTCATACATAGACGTTGTGTGCGACACTTCCGTTCTCACCAATTCCTGGATAATTCTTGTGCGTCCTGCTTCAGGAATGTGCGGATCTAAAGTGCCAAACAAGAGGAATAGTTCAGCCTTCAACTCTGCCATGCGCTCTAAAGTATCTGCCCTGTCTTTGCCCAACTTGCCGCTATGAATACCTGTAGGATAGCAGCACACTGCTGCCTTCACAGTTTTGTCAAAAGCGGCTCGGAAAGCTAAATGTCCGCCGATGCAAAAGCCCATTGTGCCGATTTTATTGGGCATCACCGTTTCATCTTTTTTGAGGAAATCTAAAACTGCCTCCGCATCAGCATCGTAATCTGCGATCGCCGTTTGGCTGGCATTGTCGTTTCCCCGCAGTCGCCCCAAGTCATCCGGTGCGATCGCCGCTCCAATCGGTTCTAAGCGATGAAAAATTTCCGGTGCCGCCACCACATAGCCATACCCAGCAAGGCGATCGGCAAGGCGAATAATCGGGCCGCCTAGCTGATAAATATCAGAGTAAAACAGAATTCCTGGATACTGTCCAACGGGCGCAGGTGACGACACATAGACGCGCATCAAACT
>CASBQE010000017.1 GCA_949127665.1 Synechococcales cyanobacterium PMM_0083 | reverse complement strand
TTAGTGTATCCAGATCTGTTTTGGGCTGTGCTTCTATAACGCTGAATTCATCGGGTGTTGGAGCAAAATCGCATAATCTCCCACAGTGGGAGTGATAGATCTCCGACTTCTTGACCTCGTCTTAAGTTGCCTGTGCTGCATCACAGAAGTCGGAGATCTTCATAAAAGCTGCATAATTTTTGGGTAGGAGGGTGATAAATTTGCAGTCAACGCTCCACTGCAAAGATCCCCATGCAACCCATCAAGATTCTCCGTCTCGCGGCTGTTTCGCTCCTGCTGACCGCTGGAGTTCCCCTGCTTCCCGCTCCCGTTTCTCCACTCCCCGCTGTTGCCCAAACGATGTTTAAAAAACAGGATCGCCAAGCTGAAGCAAATCGGCTGCTGAAACAAGGGATTCAGCAATTTCAAACCAGCCAATATCAAGCAGCATTGCAGTCCTGGCAACAGGCATTAGCTATCTTTCAAGCCATTAAAGACCGCAATGGAGAAGCTAACGCGCTGATGAATCTAGGGAATGCCTACCTGCCTCTGTCGCAGTACAACAAAGCGATCGAGTACTATCAACAAGCTTTACCGCTCTTTCGGGCAGTGCAGGATCGCAATGGAGAAGCTAGCACACTGAATAATCTAGGGGCTACCTACGGTTCTCTGTCACAGTACAACAAAGAGATTGAGTACTATCAACAAGCTTTACCGATTTATCGGGCAGTGCAAAATCGCAATGGGGAAGCTAAGGCTCTGAGGAATCTAGGTGAAGCCTACTTTTCTCTATCGCAGTACAACAAAGCGATCGAGTACTATCAACAGGCACTACCGATCCTTCGAGCCGTGCAGAACCGCAATGAGGAAGCTAAGGCTCTGGGGAATCTAGGTGAAGCCTACCGTTCTCTGTCGCAGTACACTAAAGCGATCGAGTACTATCAACAAGCACTACCGATCCTTCGAGCCGTGCAGGATCGCAATGGGGAAGCTAGTACGCTGAATAATCTAGGGATTGCCTACTTTTCTCTATCGCAGTACAACAAAGCGATCGAGTACTATCAACAGGCACTACCGATCCTTCGAGCCATGCAGGATCGCAATGGGGAAGCTAGTACGCTGAATAATCTAGGGAGTGCCTACGGTTCTCTATCGCAGTACAACAAAGCAGTTGAGTACTCTCAACAAGCATTACTGATTTATCAGGCAGTGGGCGATCGCAGTGGGGAAGCTAGGGCACTGAATAATCTAGGGAATGCCTACGGTTCTCTATCGCAGTACAAAAAAGAGGTCGAGTACTATCAACAAGCATTACTCATTCTTCGGGCAGTGGGCGATCGCAATGGGGAAGCTAGGGCGCTGGGAAATCTAGGGAATGCCTACTTTTCTCTGGCGCAGTACACCAAAGCGATCGAGTTCTTTCAACAAGCCTTACCGATCTTTCGAGCGGTGCAGGATCGCAATGGGGAAGCTAAGGCTCTGGGGAGTCTAGGGAGTGCCTACGGTTCTCTATCGCAGTACAAAAAAGAGGTCGAGTACTATCAACAAGCATTACTCATTTTTCGGGAAGTGGGCGATCGCAATGGGGAAGCTAGTGCGCTGGGGAATTTAGGGATTGCCTATGGTTCCCTGTCGCAGTACACCAAAGCGATCGAGTTCTATCAACAGGCATTACCGATTTATCGAGCAGTGGGCGATCGCAATGGGGAAGCTAGTGCGCTGGGGAATTTAGGGAGTGCCTACAATTCTCTATCGCAGCACAACAAAGCAGTTGAGTACTCCCAACAAGCACTACCGATTTATCGGGAAGTTGGAGATCGCGCTGGGGAAGGAAAACTCCTGAGCAACATTGGTATCTTTCTAGAGAATCAAAAGCAACCAGAGTTGGCGATCGCATTTTACAAACAATCGGTCAATGTGCGCGAAACGATTCGTGACGGCATTCGTAAACTGTCGCGGGAGGAACAAGCATCCTATACTCAATCGGTTGAATCCTCGTACCGCAACTTAGCCGATCTGCTGCTGAAGCAAAACCGGGTGATGGAAGCGATGCAGGTGCTGGATTTGCTCAAGGTTCAGGAACTTCAAGATTATTTGAAGGACATCAAAGGCAATCAGCTAACGGCGCAGGGATTGCCACTGTTGCCGCAGGAACGGGAGATTGTGCAGGCGTTCAAGCAGAATCCAGCGATTAGCGAAACTGTTACCAGTTCAGCAGTGACGACGTTGGTGGCACAACTGCGGCAAACGGCGGCGGCGCAAAACCTGACTCTGCCTGCTTACAAGGACTTGCAAGCCCGGATACAAAAGCTGGGTAAAAATATTGCTCTGTTTTACCCGCTGATCTTGGACGATCGCTTGGAATTGGTGCTGTTTATTCCCGATCGCCCACCGATTCGCAAAACGGTTAACGTCAAACGGGCTGAGTTTGAACGGGAAATTGGGGAATTTCGGAAATCGCTGCCTGACCTCAGCGCCTTGCCCAAAATTCGCAAGTCTGCCCAACAGCTTTATACCTGGCTCGTGCAGCCGATTGACGCAGAACTGAAAGCCGCCAAGGTGCAGACGATTGTCTATGCGCCCGATGGACAAATGCGCTATGTGCCGCTGGCAGCGCTGCATGATGGCACTCAATGGTTGACTGAACGCTACCAGATTAACTACCTGATGGCGCTGGCGCTGACTCCGATTGATGCACCCGATACGCGATCGCCCAGTGCTTTCACCGGAGCCTTAACCCAAGGAAAGACAATCACCGTAGCTGGAAATACCTATAGTTTTGGTTCGCTAGCCTACACGCAAGCGGAAGTGAACCAGATTGCCAAAACGATTCCTAATACGAAATCTCTGATTGACCAACCGTTTAATCGCAAAAATCTAGTGGCACAAATGCCGCAAGCCTCGATCGTGCATCTGGCAACTCATGCGAAGTTTGGCGGCACCCCGGAAGAGTCGTTCATTGTCTTAGGCGATGGCGATGTAGTGACGTTGCGGGAAATCGAAGCTTGGAAGCTACCGAATGTGTCGTTGTTTGTGCTGAGTGCTTGCGAAACGGGATTGGGTGGCAAGTTGGGCAATGGGCTGGAGATTTTGGGGTTTGGCTACCAAATGCAGCGCACGGGATCACGGGCGGCGATCGCCTCGCTCTGGAGCGTGGATGATGGCGGCACATCCGTCTTAATGAGTCAATTTTATGCGGCACTGCAAAAGGGCAATTCCAAGACAGAGGCGCTACATCAGGCGCAAATCGAATTGATCAACAGTGGCAATTATCGCCATCCGCTTTATTGGGCACCGTTTATCCTGATCGGCAATGGCTTGTAATATTAACTTAAAAATTGAAACGCGACAGATGACTTGCTGAAAACGGCAATGCTTCTTTGTCTCAAAACTCAAAATATCTCGTACGGAGACGCTGAGTGCAATGCACACGCTGCGCGAACGCGAACAAAACTCAAAACTCAAAACGGTATAACGTCATTCCTTCGATTGCTCCACATAAACCGATCCTTGTTCTTGCCCATTTAGGGGGATGCTTTTGAAGCGGAGGTTGCCTGTAATGGTGAGTTCTTGCTCTGAGTTAGGAGGCTGTTTTTTGGTGAGTACCCAAATTTTGCCAGTAGAGTCCTGAAGTTCGTAAACGGTGCCATTCAGAATGGGTACGCGATCGCCCACCACGCCTTTGACGCTCACCACCGAATTTCGGTCAGCCGTTTTTTGCACCTCTAGAATTGAAGTCGTTTTTGGTATAACAATTTCACCCGTGCCGCCCGTTTTTGTGCTTTCAGAAGCGGCTTGATTCCCGCAACTGACTAGGGTGACTAAGAATCCTAGCACCGCCCACCGTTTACCCAGAAGTAGTACTGTTTGCCTTGTTTTAAAAGTTAGCCAATTAATATTGAGAAGAGTCATCACAGAACCTGTGGAATCTGAGACACTTATCAACAGCTTACTGTGTTAATACAATTTAGTGTCACAGTTCGCCTTTATACTCAATTCGCTGCTTATCCTGCATGTCCCCTGCGATCGCCCAACTTTTGGATGGTAAAGCACTTTCTCAGCGCATCCAAACCAGCCTTATCCATCATATTCAACTGATAGAACCTCAAAAAGGTCGCCCCCCCGGTTTGGCGGTACTCATGGTGGGTGATAATCCCGCTAGTGCCGCTTATGTTCGCAATAAAGAACGCGCCTGCGCTAACGTGGGGATTCGCTCCTTTGGCAAACACTTTCCCGCTGAAATCACCCAAGCAGAGCTAGAACAAACGATTCAAGCGCTTAATGAAGACGATCGCGTCGATGGCATTTTAGTGCAGTTGCCCCTGCCTCCTCATCTAGATGCCGTTGCCTTGCTTAATCAAATTCATCCAGACAAAGATGCGGATGGACTGCACCCAGTAAACATGGGGCGACTGCTGCGAGGCGAACCAGGATTGCGGAGTTGCACCCCGGCTGGAGTGATGTGGATGCTGCAAGAATACGGCATCCACCCTAAAGGCAAACACGCGGTTGTGATTGGGCGCAGCATTTTGGTGGGCAAACCCCAATTCTTGATGCTGCTGGAAGCGAACGCCACAGTCACGATCGCCCATTCGCAAACCGCTGATCTAGCAGCCATTACTCGCACCGCTGATATTTTGATTCCGGCGGTCGGTCGCCCTGGACTAATTACGGCGGATATGGTCAAACCGGGAGCGACTGTAATTGATGTGGGCATGAACCGCGTCACTGACCCCGATGGAAAATCTCGCCTGGTGGGAGATGTGGATTTTGCAAGCGTGCAGGCGATCGCTGCCTATCTCACCCCGGTTCCCGGTGGCGTTGGACCGATGACCGTCGCCATGCTGCTCAAAAACACCGTAGAAAGCTATGGAAAACACCTCTAATCTCTATTGTCGAATGTTCCATGAGTGCAGAAAGCTCCGTAGAATGATTAGAACTGGTTTTATTTGTGGAACTCCATGAGTCAATATCCCTTTCTTTGCAAATATTGATTCCATAGATTCCCGACAGTGCCCATGCACACGTATTCTTGTGTAATTAAGAGAAACTGGGAGGGACATGAAATGGTAATGACGGACGATATACGAGCTTCCCAGCGGAAATCTCACTTCGACCTGCCCACTTATCTTGCAGAGCGACAAGCCCAAGTTGAGATAGCGTTGGATCGTTCTCTTCCAGTGATCTATCCTGAAAAGATTTATGAAGCGATGCGATATTCCCTCATGGCGGGGGGAAAGCGGCTACGCCCAATTCTTTGCCTTGCGACCTGTGAACTAACGGGTGGCACAGTAGACACTGCGATGCCTACTGCCTGTGCGCTCGAAATGATTCACACGATGTCGTTGATCCATGACGATTTGCCTGCAATGGATAATGACGATTATCGTCGCGGCAAACTGACTAACCACAAGGTTTTTGGCGATGATGTGGCGATTTTGGCGGGGGATGGTTTACTAGCCTATGCCTTTGAACATGTCGCGATGGAAACGAAGAATGTTGCCGCTGAAAATCTGCTGAAGGTGGTTGCCATGCTGGGTCGTGCAGTTGGCGCAGCGGGTTTAGTGGGCGGTCAAGTGGTAGATTTAGACTGTGAAGGCAAATCAGGTGTTTCGCTAGAAACCTTGAATTTCATCCATAATCACAAGACTTCAGCCTTGCTTGAGGCATCGGTTCTTTCTGGCGCGGTTTTAGCTGGTGCGCCTGAGGATGATCTCCAGCGACTTTCTCGCTATGCAAAAAATATTGGGTTAGCCTTCCAAATTGTGGATGATATTTTGGATATCACAGCGACTCAGGAAGAATTGGGCAAGACGGCTGGTAAGGATATAAAAGCGAAAAAGGCGACCTATCCAAGCATTTGGGGACTGGAGGAATCTCGCTGTCAAGCGAAAAAGCTAGTGGATGGGGCAAAAGCAGAACTCGTAATCTTTGAGGAAAAGGCTGCTCCCTTACTGGCACTGGCAGAATTCATTATTGCTCGCACCCATTAGGTATTGAGTGGTTAATGCTCGTTGTTTCCTAGAAAATTTATTTCTCCTGACGCACACTAATTGACTGAACGCTTAAACCCTTTTCACCCATAGAAACTTATGCAGGATTTTAGCGATATTCTTGACAACCAAGTCCTAGTGGTTGCGATCGCGGCGTGCTTGATAGCCCAGGTGCTTAAAATTCCGGTTGAATTGGGCACTCATGGCAAGCTAAATATCCGGGCGCTCGTAGAAACTGGGGGGATGCCCAGCGCTCACTCTGCCTTTGTCACCGCTTTAGCAACGGGTGTTGGACAAACTCTAGGATGGGCAAGCCCTGAATTTGCGATCGCGGTTGTCTTTGCAGTCATCGTTATGTATGACGCGGCGGGAGTCCGGCAAGCGGCGGGTAAACAGGCGCGGGTACTAAACCAAATTATTGATGAATTTTTTCAAGGAGAGCATCAATTTACAGAAACCCGCTTGAAAGAGCTACTAGGACATACCCCGTTCCAGGTGATTGTGGGGTCTATCCTTGGAGTTGCCATTTCCTGGATAGCAGAAATTGCCTATTAGGTGTCTGCTGTTTTTTTGGGTAGATAGGTAAGCATTCTATTGAGAATCGAGCGCTTGTCCTGATGCCTGCGCTAATAATTTCACTTGCGCGATCGCTAAGCCTGTCACACGAGCGACTACAGCAGTTTCCATCCCCTCCCTCAGCAAATTCAGCGCAACCTGTTGAAGTGCCTCCTGGCTGCCTTCTGCCTTGCCTTCTGCTTTACCTTCTGCTTTGATGACTTGATAGGTGACTGATTCTTGCATAACGTCCCTCCGCAAGATTTGTTGGATTACCTCTGCCTCTAATCTTAGCCCAGCCAGAATAAACGTAGATGCTGCCACATTGCTTTGGATGCGAGGGTCAAGGATTTGGCTAATCGCCTGAGCCACTTGCTGGAGAGTCCCGACACGGTCGTTAGTCTCACTCAACACGGCAAAGGGCAACAATCCTGGAGCTTGAAGAAAGTCAGGGGTTGGTTGCTCCCACAATCGGATCACCTCAAAATTATGATAAGTATTTTCGAGTGTAAAGGTGGTTTGTTGCACTAGATCGGAGGTTGTAGGTTGCAAGTAGACCACGACTTGGCGCATCTGCCTGTGAGGGAAGCGACGATGGACTCGCAGCCGATAGTCAATCATACGAAAGGGAATGTCACGGTTGGGTTGGGTTTGAAATTCTAAGTGCAGAACCACGTCCTCGGATTGCAGAAGAATGAGCGCATCGGCTCTAATCGGTTCCAAAGAAAGTTCTGAGGGGCTAAGTTCGGTGAGAACAATGGGTTCTCCCAGTAACCATATGGCAAAGTCGGTGGGAAAAGTTTCTGCCAGGAATTTACAGATATTGTCGAACATGGAGAGATTTTACTAGATGGCTTAGGCAGGGGTGCTTTTTAGAGTGTGTCGTTACTGGCACTGCTGCTTCTATTTTTAGAAAGCTGGTTGAGTAAATATTGCGTTACTTCGGTTGGTTGATCGGCTTGCATAATGGCGCGGACAACGGCAACGCGATCGCTTCCAGCCGCCAATACTTCACTCAGATTATTCGCATCAATCCCACCGATCGCAAACCAGGGAATGGTGGCATGGTCTGCGGCATAGCGCACATAGTCTAACCCTACGGCGGATCTACCTGCTTTGGTCGGAGTTTCATAAACTGGACCGACACCGATGTAGTCGGCTCCCTCTTGAATTGCCCGTTGCATTTCATCAGGGTTTTTGGTGGAGCGTCCGATCAATCGCTGAGCGCCGAGCAACTGACGCGCGATCGCAAAGGGGATATCCTGCTGTCCCAGATGTACGCCATCAGCATTCACGGCTACTGCCAGATCTACTCGGTCATTGACGATAAACAGCGCATTGTAGCGATGGCACAGTTGACACAGCTTATCAGCGGTTTCTAGCCGGATCTGGTCATCTGCTTCTTTGTCGCGATATTGCACTAAAGTTAGTCCTCCTTGCAGCGATGCTTCTACTTGTTCATACAGCTTTTCAGAGGGAGAGGTGACTAAGTAAAGGCGCGATCGCTGTAGTTTTTGGTGCAGTCTAGAACTCGTCAGCTTACTTTCCAAGATATAAACTCGATACCGCATGTGCTTACACGCGGATGCCATTGCGGATTGATGCACTTTACCGTATTCTTCCAGCACTCTGAGCGCTTCTTCAACTCGGCAGATATTTGCCTGTAGCACTTGCTGAACATTCGTACGGGTTTCTTCTCCAGGATGGGTGAGGGCAGTTCCCGGATCGCCTGGAGTATCTCGTGCCGCCCGGAGTTCCGCTGTGTGCCAAGTGGCGAGTTCTTGGCGGAGCGCTTTGCATTCTTGAGTTAGTTCGGCATTTCCTAAGGCAAAGCGGCACCATTCTTCGACAACCCGCAACCCTTCTCGTGCGCGATCGAGATTGGCATCCAAAATGCGTAACAGTGCAAGCTGAACAAATTGATTCTCAGTGTATGGGTCGCCCATCAATTACTATCTCCCTGTATGAGATCAGTGGTTACTCTACTATCAATTAATTCGGTTCAATTGTTTGATTTATCAGTTTTTGGAGCTTGATCTTTGGTTTTTTTGGCAAACTTTTGTGCAGCAAAATTAAGTAAATGAAGTACATTGAACTCGACATTATCGGTTTCTTAAATGCGGCTTCAATCCGTTTAAGTGAATCGCTGGTCAATTAATTTGAGCGTTAGGAGAATACTTTGAGACTACCCACTGCACCAATTTTTTCTCTAAGCTGTTTTTCTCAGGCGCGGATTCTCCTCACACTTCAGCTTTTAAGCGCTAGTTTAGGTGCGATCTTGATCGCGCACCCGGAAAGCGCTAGTGCGATCGATTTTTTACAAGGTAACGGTATAAGCACACCCGTATTTACTAAGCCATCAATCCTGCTTGCCCAGTCTGAAATGGCTCAACCCTCACAAAAGATACTATACGTCAACTCTAGCGATGGCAGAGATACCGAAAATGGCAGCGATCTCACTCCATTTAAAACGATTACTCGTGCGCTAAAAGCTGCACAGTTAGGTACAACCATTCTTCTCGCTCCGGGAACTTATAGTACCGAAACGGGAGAAATTTTTCCACTTGTGCTTAAAGCACAAGTAACGGTTCAAGGTGATCCGGCAACTAGAGGACAAGAAATTGTCATTCGGGGCGGTGGAGCTTCAACCAGTAAAGCCTTGGCGCAATCGCTAACCATAGAAATCACCTCTCAGGCGACCTTGAATGGTGTGACAGTGACTAATCCACAAGGCTATGGTGTGGGGATAGTCTCCAGCAACCCGTTGATCACCAACAGCACATTTACCGAAAATAGCTATGGACTCGTGATTCTGGACGATAGTAACGCCCGTATTCAAAATAACTATTTTTACCAGAATCGTACAGCAGGGATTGGGGTAGCAGGAATTGCCCAGCCAACCATTCAAGATAATATTTTTGAACAAACTGGCTCGGCGGTGATAGTGGGCGATCGCGCTGCTCCCCTGATTACAAACAATCGCATGACGCAAAACCAGAATGGCATGGTTTTTCAAGGATCTGCCCAGCCAATAGTCCGAAACAATTCGGTTGAAGGAAATCGGCAACATGGATTGTTTGCCAAAGATACGTCACGTCCTGATTTGGGAACTGCCGCTAACCCAGGAGGAAACTTCTTTCGGAATAACGGAGTATCCGATGTCGATGTTTCAGGCACTGATCAAGTGATTTCCGCAGTCGGTAACGAGTGGCTAAATGCAGTTGGGAATTTAAACGCAACCCTACTCGTGCCAGCGGCTTCTAACTCTGCTGCCGCATTTCCAATACCCTCGGCGCTCTCGTTAAGTTCGTCTCCAGAGCCGCCCCGCCCGATGCAGATTGTGCAAATCGCCATGCCTTCTGCACAGTTTAATCAGGGTTCACCTTTGCAATCTGCTCGTCCTATCCAGATGACTGCACCATTGCAGGCTGCTCTTCAACCTTTGAGTGGTGCCCCAGCTAGCGGTAGTTCTTCGCCGTTGCCATCGCCGCAGATCGCGAAACTATTGGAGACCGAGACACTCTACCAACCACCTATCAGAGTGCGGACTTCATTTGCCGCCCTTAAAAGCACAAGAACAGTGCCTCTCTTAGAGACTTTCCCTCTGCCGCCCTCATCTTCTCAGCAAGTTATTCTTCCTAATATCCTCGCAAAACCACCTGCGCTGAAGCCGGCTCAAAGAAATCCGTTAGCGCTATTATCTCCAATCACAGCTATTCCGATCGAGATCGCCGTGCCTCTACCGGAGACTGCGATTGTACCTATCCCGATCGCGATTCCCGTGCCTCCACCAGAAACAATAACGCTAAGGACTGATTTAGGGACGAAACCAACTCGTTCAATCAAAGCAGTGATTAAAACCCCACAAGCTGCTAGAAATGCTTTTGCAACCCTGCTGCCAGTGCCAAGCTCTAATATTCCGCTGGGGAAAATCGGTGAAATGCCGAGTGTATATAGTAGGCGAGGAGTGTTTGAACTGTCTCCGATGCAAAGTCCAACAGCCTCTTTCTCTTCTAACAAGCTGAAGGTTAGTACTACTCGTTTCCGAGTGGTTGTTAATGTTAGGCAAGAAACAGAACAGGCACGAGTGCTAGCACTTGTGCCTGATGCGTTCTTAATTGCTTCTAATGACAAGGTGACGATGCAAGTAGGTGCTTTTAGCGATCGCGCAAAAGCAGAACAGCTAATACAAACTCTTGCCAATCAAGGAATTTCATCGACCATAGAATCGATTAATCGGTAAACAGCATTGGTCAGTTAGTCAAAACATCGAGGCATTAATGTCCTTGGCGAAGCATTTATCCGGTGTTCTACAGTTTAACTTCAATATCTACCCCAGCCGGTAAATCTAGCTTCATCAGCGCATCTATCGTTTTAGAAGAGGGTTGGTAAATATCAATAATACGGTGATGGGTACGTGTTTCAAAATGCTCACGAGAATCTTTGTCTACGTGAGGCGATCGCAATACACAATAAATTCTACGCCGTGTAGGGAGAGGAATCGGACCAATTGCTGTAGCGTTTGTACGATTCGCTGTATCAACGATTTTTTCACAGGATGTGTCTAAAAGCCGACGGTCAAACGCTTTAAGACGAATACGAATCTTTTGCTGCTGAATAGTTGCCATCTAAGTTCACCAATTTGAATTTTCTAGGTACTGAATCAAAACTCATCAGCCGCAAAAAGGGCTTGAGTCACCTTTTAAAAAAGAGAAAGCTTTAGAGAATAAGTCAGAAGTGGCAGTTAAAGCTATTGACAATTTTTTTGGGATCGCCAATAGCTTTAATACAGGAAATCGTTGCTATTTTAGAATCTTCGCAACGACACCAGCGCCAACTGTACGACCGCCTTCACGAATAGCAAAGCGCATCCCCTGCTCAATTGCGATCGGGTTAATCAGATCCACCGTCATCTTAATGCGATCTCCGGGCATGACCATTTCCGCCTCAGTCCCTTCATCAGTCGTGAATGCGCTGATTGTGCCAGTCACATCAGTTGTTCGCACATAAAACTGAGGCTTGTAACCAGGGAAGAAAGGCGTATGACGACCACCTTCTTCTTTCTTCAAGATGTAGACTTCAGACTCAAATTGGGTGTGCGGTTTAATGGATTTCGGCTTTGCGATCACCATACCCCGCTCAATGTCTTTCTTTTCCACTCCTCGAAGTAGAATCCCAGCGTTATCTCCTGCCATGCCTTCTTCAAGGCTCTTTTTGAACATCTCAATCCCC
The DNA here is from genome assembly GCA_949127665.1 of Synechococcales cyanobacterium PMM_0083. GTDB lineage: Bacteria > Cyanobacteriota > Cyanobacteriia > Leptolyngbyales > Leptolyngbyaceae > ULC077BIN1. The sequence continues at coordinate 9,593 of CASBQE010000017.1, read as the reverse complement.
GTCACAACGAACTCGCGGGTATCTCTAATGCCAACTAGCTCAACCTTGTCGTTAACTTTAACAGAGCCACGCTCAATCCGACCCGTGGCAACCGTACCCCGACCTGTAATCGAGAAAACGTCCTCGACAGCCATCAAGAAAGGCTTGTCAATATCCCGTTCAGGAGTAGGAATGTATGCATCTACTGTATCCATCAAATCGTAGATTTTATCAACCCACTCGTCCTCGCCCCGTTTGGTCGTGGGAGCTGCGGTCATCTTTTCCAAGGCTTGCAGCGCTGATCCCGCTGTAATCGGAATATCATCGCCAGGAAAGTCATAAGAATCCAGCAGCTCACGAACTTCCAGTTCAACCAGCTCTAAAAGTTCCTCATCATCCACCATGTCTTTCTTGTTCAGAAAAACTACTAGCCAAGGAACACCAACTTGACGAGCTAGCAGGATATGTTCACGAGTCTGAGGCATAGGACCATCAGCCGCAGAAACAACGAGAATACCGCCATCCATTTGCGCTGCTCCCGTGATCATATTTTTCACGTAGTCAGCGTGTCCTGGACAATCAACGTGAGCGTAGTGACGGCTTTGAGTCTCATACTCAACGTGAGCCGTGTTTATAGTGATGCCGCGCGCCTTTTCTTCAGGAGCAGCATCAATTTCGTCGTATTTCCTTGCCTGTGCCTGCCCTAAGGCAGACAAAGTCATCGTAATTGCAGCCGTCAATGTAGTCTTGCCATGATCAACGTGACCAATCGTACCGATATTTACGTGGGGTTTATTCCGTTCAAACTTTGCGCGTGCCATTGATTATGCGTTCCTTTTCCTGATTATGCGTTCCCTTTGCTTTTCGCAATGATTGCTTCAGCTTCATTGCGGGGCACTTCCTCGTAGTTACTAAATTCCATCGAGAATATCCCTCGCCCCTGAGTTTTTGTCCGGATATCTGTAGCATATCCAAACATGTTAGCCAATGGAACCTTTGCAGTTACTTTTGCAATTCCTTGCACATTATCTTGACCTTCAATTTGTCCTCGACGTGAGTTCAAATCTCCGATAACATTCCCGACGAAATCGTCAGGAACTTCTACCTCAACTTTCATCATGGGTTCCAGGATAACAGGTGTCGCCTTCATTACGGCTTCCTTAATTGCCATAGAGCCAGCAATTTTGAAAGCCATTTCAGAAGAATCAACATCGTGATAGGAACCATCGACTAAAGTAGCTTTAAGATCAATGACTGGGTAACCCGCTAAGATGCCAGACTCGCAAGCTTCTCTCATGCCCTGTTCAGCCGGTGAAACATATTCTTTTGGAACTGTTCCACCTACAATTTTAGAGACAAACTCGAAGCCAGTTCCTTCTTCTCCAGGTTCTAGCTGAATTACTACATGCCCGTACTGTCCTTTTCCACCACTCTGACGGATAAATTTCCCTTCAGCGCGAACCGCCTTACGAACAGTTTCTCTATAGGCAACTTGAGGCGCACCCACGTTTGCCTCCACCTTAAATTCTCGCTTCATCCGATCTACTAATATATCCAAATGTAGCTCACCCATACCAGCAATCACAGTCTGATTAGTCTCCTGATCAATCCTGACGCGGAAGGTTGGATCTTCTTCAGAAAGAGACTGAAGCGCTTTAGATAGCTTCTCCATGTCTTGCTTCGTCTTGGGCTCAACTGCCACTGAAATAACAGGTTCCGGAATGAACAAAGATTCTAAAATGACAGGCGAGTCCTCATCACAAAGAGTATCACCCGTAAAAGTATCTTTGAGTCCAAGAGCAGCACCTAAATCACCTGCACGAAGCTCATCAACCTCAATGCGATCGTCTGCCTTTAAGACGATCAGGCGAGAAATTCTTTCTTTCTTATCCTTAGCTGCGTTTAGTACGTAACTACCCTTCTGCAAAACACCCGAATACACACGAACAAAAGTAAGGCGACCGTAAGGATCTGCCATGATTTTGAATGCCAATGCCGCTAACGGCTGGTCATCATCGGCTGTGCGTGTAACCGATTCACCCTTCAAGGTAAGTCCTTGGACGGGTGGAACATCGGCAGGAGCGGGTAAATAGTCTATGACTGCATCCAGCAAAAGTTGAATACCCTTATTTTTGAAGGCAGAACCACACACTACGGGAATAATTGCACCGCTAAGCGTGCTTTTTCGGAGAGCCAACTTAATCTCTTCTTGAGTTAGCTCCTGACCTTCTAAGTACTTTTCAGTTAGCGTATCGTTTGTTTCAGCAACGGATTCAATTAACTTGAGACGATACTCTTGAGCAACCTCAGTAACATCGGATGGAATTTCAGCCTCTTCAATGTCAGTTCCCAAGTCATTGTTGAAGAGATATGCCCTCATCCGCACCAGATCAATAATTCCCCTAAGAGCATCTTCACTACCAATAGGGATCTGTATAGGAACGGCATTAGCACGTAAGCGATCGCGAACCTGTTCATTCACTTTGAAAAAATTCGCTCCGGTTCGATCCATCTTATTGATGAATATAATCCGAGGAACATTGTAGCGATCTGCCTGCCGCCACACAGTCTCAGTTTGGGGTTGAACTCCTCCCACCGAGCAAAGCACAGTAATCACTCCATCAAGCACACGCATAGAACGCTCAACTTCAATTGTGAAGTCTACATGTCCTGGAGTATCAATGATATTGATTTTATACTCAGGCTCACCCGACATAGCTTGGGTAGGGTTTTGAGGATCACGCCGAGTCCAAGAAGAGGTAATTGCAGCAGCCGTGATCGTAATGCCACGCTCCCGCTCCTGATCCATCCAATCGGTTACTGCTGTTCCCTCGTGGACTTCACCCATCTTATGAACCACGCCAGAGTAGAATAGAATCCGCTCTGTTGTCGTTGTTTTACCGGCATCAATGTGTGCGGCAATGCCAATATTTCTAACTTGTTCCAGTGGTACATTACGGGGCACAGCTACCTCCTTGGTCTCTGTAGCAATAGTGTGATCACTACTGCCTTTAAAGTATTTTTGAGAAAAACGAGCCTTAGCTATATTTGAGAGAAAACGAGACCTAACTAGTAGCGATAGTGAGCAAAAGCTTTATTAGCTTCTGCCATCCGATGAGTCTCTTCACGCTTACGAATGGCACTTCCGGTTTGGTTCGCCGCATCCATCAACTCATTTGCTAGTTTGCTTGCCATAGTTTTTCCAGCACGCTGACGAGCAAATTGAATCAACCAACGAAGGGCAAGCGCAGTCCCTCTATCTGAACGAACCTCAATGGGTACTTGGTAAGTCGCTCCACCTACACGGCGAGCCTTGACTTCCACTAAGGGCGTGGTGTTTTTGACTGCTTGCTCAAACACTCCCATCGGATCAGAACCTGTACGTTGTTCAATAGCTTTGAAGGCATCATAAATAATGCGTGAAGCTAGAGATTTTTTACCACTTTCCATAATTCGTCTTGACATCATCGTGACAAGACGGGAATTGTAAACCGAGTCAGGTGGAACAGGGCGTTTCTGAATAACCGTACGACGGGACATAAAGCAAATAACCTTCAGTTAGCAAAAAAAATAAACCAGAAAATTTTTCAGACTCTAAAAACCAGGCAACAAGCTGAACATGAAATGTAAATTTGAACACACTATCTCAGTTTGAGCAAGAAATATTTGAATCTCAAAAGTGCAAAAAAAGGATAGCGATTATTAACCGCCAATAGTTACTTCGCTTTGGGGCGCTTTGCTCCGTATTTGGAACGCGATTGCTTGCGATCCTTAACGCCTGCGGTATCTAAAGTGCCGCGAATAATGTGATACCGAACGCCTGGCAAGTCTTTGACACGTCCACCCCGAATCATGACGACAGAATGCTCTTGCAGGTTATGACCGATGCCTGGGATGTAAGCTGTCACTTCAAAGCCAGAAGTCAACCGAACCCTGGCAACCTTGCGCAGCGCCGAGTTGGGCTTCTTGGGTGTTGTGGTATAAACCCTAGTACAAACTCCACGGCGTTGAGGGCAGCTTTTTAATGCTGGAGACTTAGTCTTCTTAATTAATTTTTGACGTTCACTACGAATGAGTTGCTGAATTGTAGGCATGTCTAGAACTGGTACGGCAGTCTTAATATTTTCACTTTTTGCAGCTTCTTCAAGACATCAATCAGTTTGCTTCTATGTTAACCTCACGAAGCATCAAGATCAATAATCTGTGCGAAATCGGCAGAAATACTAGCTTACCATACTTTTTTGATCAAGCCCTCAATGCTTATTATTCAATTTGTTGTTTGACTTTTCCCAGTGAAACAACTTGTAGCTATAGGCTTAGTGAGTACTCTGAACAGAGAAAGAGTTGCCACAGCTACAAGATTGAACAACATTAGGATTATGGAAGCGAAAGCCACCGCCCATCAGATCTTCTGAATAGTCAAGAACCAAGCCATGTAAATAGGGTAAGTCTTTAAAGCTCACAATTGTTACAATGTTGGCGTTCTGATAGAGCCTATCTCCAGGTTGAACGTCAACACCAAACGTGAGCGAATAAGAAAAATCGAGACAATTGCCAGACAATACTGAGATGCGAAGTTTTGAGTCAGAATTGCGATTTTTTGCCTTGAGCCGCAAAACTTCGCTAGTTGCAGAAGCACTGAGTTGAACCATGGTGCTTAAAATTGCGATCGCCGAAGAAACATGATGACAAGGTTATCACAATTACTACTCAACTTGCTTACTTTGCAGCGGCACGAGCATAATCGTCTTGAAAGCGAATAATATCATCTTCACCGAGATATTCACCGTTTTGAACTTCTATCAGAACAAGCGGGATCACTCCAGGATTTTCTAGGCGATGAGCCGTGCATTGAGGTACATAAGTTGATTGATTGCTATGCAAAATAGTTTCTTCATCGCCACAAACGACCTTAGCAGTCCCGGAAACTACAATCCAATGCTCACTGCGATGATGATGCATTTGTAGGCTAAGGCGGTGACCAGACTTTACTTCGATTCGCTTAATTTTATATCCTCGTCCTTCTTCAAGAATGGTGAAAGATCCCCAAGGGCGTGATTCACCAGATGCAACAGATAATGGAGCAACGCCAGATAAAGTAAGTGCTGAAATCTCTTGAATTTCTTGGGTTGAAGGCACTATGAATTCTCCTTAAACTTAATCATCATGGGGAATATGGGAAGAACACTTCCCGTCCGCCACCATAGCAAATTTTTCTGATGGCTTGACACCTCAAAGTCCCTGAGATTGATTAAATCTACATATTTAATTGCCTTATACAAAGCTGGCTTTATGTTGAAGGACTACGGCATCACAAACAACGTAAATTTGAAAAATTAACGAAGAAATATGCCGATGCCACTGTGGACACGGGCGGCTGAATTGGGAGGGCGATCGACGACTTGTCCGCCTAGATAAAGTGTAGTAGAGCTGCCACCATCCAAATTTAGGGCGTTCACTGCACCAATCTGCTGAAGCAGTTGTGCCATTTCGGTTAGGGTGAGTGCGCTGCCATTTAGTTTTGTATAAGCAGTAACCAAAAGGATTTGACCAGCGTTCGTTTGAGCGATCGCGCTGCGAGGTGCGGCTTCGGTGGCAAACGCATTGCTAAATCCCTCTATTTTGGGGTTCACCACAATCTGCGCGTTTTGAATCAGTAAAGGTCCGGCACCCAAAATGTAGGGATAACGGCGTATTTCTGCTGGCTCAGTGCTGCTTTCGAGTTGTAGTGATGTTCCCGGCGATAATGCAGCGGCGCTGGATTGATTCGATCGCAGCACGAGTAAGTAGCCATTTGTAGGAATAGGCACTCCAGCGATGCCTGCTTTTGCTAAAGGCTGCTGGCTCACAACCCCATTATTTTGCACTGAGATGATTAGCTCGTTGTCTGACAAGGGGATGTAGACCGTTCCCCAATCAGGTGTGTATCGGGCAACGCCAGCTTGAATGTAGCCACTGTTGAGATGAGTAATCGGCAGCCGTTGTCCTGTTGAAGTGGTAAGGGTTTCTTGGAGGGTGAGGCGATTGAATGCAAAATTGCCTAAGTCATCCCAGGCGATCGCGCCTCTGTTCAAAATCGGACCCGACAGCCAACGTCCATCCAATCGGATGGCTCCCAAGGGCAACTGTCGAATCCGATTAAAAAAACCGCCGTTAATCGCTGCGATCGCCTGCGCCTGCTTGGCGGTTTGGGCAAGGGGCGCAATTCCCATCATGGAGGATAAGTTTGGCACAATTGGCTTCAGGCTCAGACCGGGCTGACGAGGATCGAGTTCTAACCAGGTGGCAGGCACTCGATTGCTGCCGATCGCCACAGTTTGCTGTCGCCAGCGCAACCCTGGTGCCCACAAAACATTGCGTTCAATCAGACTGTCAGGACGAACATCAACAACGATGCGATCGGGGTTAGCAAGGCTCCAGATGCGGGGCTGAATACTGTTTACAAGGCTCAATCGAACGCGGGTTTGATTAGGGGATGGCTCAACGCTGACCGACTGAACATAGGTGCCAGAAATCGTCTTGATTTGTTGCAGAATATCCGGCGTAGTTTGGGCGTTGAGAGTCAGAACCACGTCTTGATTCGTAGCATCGGTTTGCCAAGGGGTTGAACGGTCTAATTCGATGACAATGCGATCGCCCCAATCGGGTTGACTGTGCCGAATAGCTGACACCTTGACCACTGAAGGAGTAATTTTCAGGACGGAATCAGCCACTTGCATCCGCCAACCATTTTGAGCAGCCAGATCTGTGACATCTAAATAGCGCAGGGATGACATGATGCGCGTAGATAGGGCGCTTGGCTGCAAGTTGGGTTGAGTAAACCATTGGATCGGCTGCTGAGTGGCGGTATTGGCGCTGAGAAGCTGGATGCCAAACGTGGAGAGGAGGGCGCGATCGCTGATTCCAATTCGCAACCCACTATCATCTTGCCACTGACTCCAAGACTCAGAAACCATCTGGCCATTGAGTAGAATTTGTGCGCCTTGCCGAACAGGCGGAAGCGGCTGAGCAGGTATTGCGATCCCCAAAAGTAATAACGCTCCCACAACCCTACCAATCAATCGCACTGGCTCAAAGCTAAACCGCCTTTGTAGCACCGTTGAGTATCGTTTGGCACTCATTACTTTTTCCTCACTTAATATCACACAATTAAAGTTCAAAATAGAAATATACGGTGTTGCTGAATCTGGGGATGCAATTTCTTGTGGTTGCCCTCAACCCCTTCCAGGGTAGGTACAAAACACTACCTCTACATGCGGAAATCACACCTGCTTCGGCAATGTCTCTAAAGGGAAATGCTGATTTAGGTTGGTTTAGCCGACCCTAATATTAGGGGTGTTTAGTTCCTGCTGTACTCTTCTTCACGGTCTTTTCCCTGTAATGTTTATCCATCTCAAACTGTTTTTTAAGTAATGATCTCTTTTATAGTGATCTTCTATGGATTTTGTTTTTCTGGTTTTCTGCCAAAGCGGCTGCATTTTCCAACCCTAAGATTGGTAGCAATGATTCCTGTGGAAGCCTGTAAGAATCTCAAAAGCAAAACCTACACTAATAAGTAGACCCCGCAAAAAAATCATCCTACCAACCGAGCAAAATACGTCATTGTCATGGCTAATGTAATTGTGAATCGAGATAGCGATCAATCGAATAGTGGATATGAAGGGCAACGCTGGCTAGTGGAAGAGCGCGATGCTTGCGGCGTTGGGTTTATTGCCGACCAGCAAGGGCGTGCTAGCCATGAATTGGTTGAAAAAGCATTGATCGCTGCAACCTGCTTGGAGCACCGGGGGGGATGCAGTGCCGATCGCGATTCTGGGGATGGCGCGGGTGTGATGACTTCCATTCCTTGGGAGCTTTTCGATGCCTGGTTCGTAGCCGAAGGGATTGAAGTTGCTGCACGGGAACACATTGGTGTGGGTATGGTGTTTTTGCCTCAGGATGCATCGGTGGCAGCGATCGCCCGCAAAACCCTTGAGCAAGTTTCCACTGAGGAAGGGGCAACTGTTTTAGGCTGGCGTGTCGTGCCCGTGTATCCAGAGTGTTTGGGCATTCAAGCACGGGAAAATCAGCCGCAGATCGAGCAATTTTTTGTGCAATCGACGCTGCAAGGGGATGAATTAGAGCGGCAACTCTATCTGATTCGTAAGCGAGTTTTGCAAGCAGCAGAAAAGGCAGCCGGAAAAGCAGTAGAGGACTTTTATCTTTGTTCATTTTCTAACCGGACGATTGTTTATAAGGGCATGGTGCGATCGGCGGTACTAGGCGAGTTTTACGCCGACTTGAAGCATCCAGACTACAAGAGCGCCGTTGCCCTGTATCACCGCCGTTTCAGTACCAATACTTTGCCAAAGTGGCCTCTAGCTCAACCCATGCGGTTGCTGGGGCACAACGGCGAAATTAATACCCTGCTGGGTAACATCAACTGGATGATGGCTAAACAACCCGATTTAGCCCATGAATGCTGGCAGGTGAGTGAAGACTCCGTAGGTGCAAATGTGCCTAGAAATCGCCTGCCGGATCTGATGCCAACCGTGCGGATGGAAAATAGCGACTCTGCCAACTTGGATAATGTGTGTGAACTGTTGGTGCGATCGGGGCGAAGCCCGCAAGCAGCACTGATGATTATGGTGCCGGAGGCTTATGACAATCAGCCGGATTTAGCCGAGCATCCAGAAATTGTTGATTTTTATGAATACTACAGCGGTGTTCAAGAACCGTGGGATGGTCCAGCGCTTTTAGCGTTTTGTGATGGCAAAGTAGTGGGTGCGTCGCTCGATCGCAATGGGCTACGTCCGGCTCGGTATGTGATCACCCGCGATGGGTATATCGTCGTCGCGTCAGAAGCGGGCGTAGTAGACATTCCGGAAGCCGAAATTTTGGAAAAAGGACGGCTCGGTCCAGGACAGATGATTGCGGTGGATTTACAAACTCACGAAATCCTTAAGAATTGGGAGATTAAGCAGCGAGTTGCCGAATCCCATCCCTATGGTGAATGGTTGAAGCAGCATCGCCAAGAGTTGGCAGTTCAACCGTTTGAGAACGAAACGCCGAAGTTGGAACCGCACGAGTTTCTGCGCTATCAAACTGCCTTTGGCTTTACCGCAGAAGACGTGGAATTAACCATTCAGGAGATGGCAGCTCAAGGCAAGGAACCCACTTTTTGCATGGGAGATGACATTCCGTTGGCGGTGCTATCGGCTAGACCCCATGTGCTGTATGACTATTTCAAACAGCGGTTTGCTCAGGTAACCAATCCAGCGATTGATCCTTATCGCGAACGCTTGGTCATGTCCCTGACAATACAGTTAGGCGAACGGATCAACCTGCTGGAAGCAAAGCCAGAATCGGCTCGGTTAATCAAGCTGGATAGCCCAGTGCTGAACGATGCTGAACTGGATCACATTCGTGAATCTGGGTTTGAGACGGCAACTCTTTCAACGTTGTTCAAAATTGCGTTGGGTCCTGATGGATTGCTGCAAGCGGTGATAGAACTCTGTCAGCAGGCAACCGCAGCAGTCAAAGCAGGCAAAAAAATTCTGGTTTTGAGCGATCGCGCGGCTCAAAACGGCACTCCTGCCAATATCAGCACTGACTTTAGCTACATTCCTCCTTTG